>NZ_JBKBOV010000050.1:0-29057 GCF_046293535.1 Massilia sp.
TTCAACACCGCGACGATTTGCTCGACCGCGAACCGTTTTCTTTTCATGCAAAACCCCTTTCCAAGGATAGTTTCGCCGAAAACTAACGTTGTTACTGGCTACATTTTTTCAGAGCCGATCACAGGGGCTATCTCATGGACATTGCAAGTGCAGCGTATCGCGTAACAATTCGAGTTGTTATTCAAGTAGTAGCTCTGCGTCAAAAGAATTTGCATGCAAAACAGGCTGACGAGGTCTCGTTCAGCTAGTGTAAATATATGTTGCAGCGGGGGGCATTAGATTCGTAGAACGCTGATACCATGCAACTTTGCATTATGGCGCCGATCAGCGGATCGGTTGGGCACTTTGTCCTTTTAGCCTTTCCGGTATGTGGCTGAGTGAAACTTCACCGGTAGAGCGATGTAAGGGTGCCGACCATATAGTCGGCAAGGTAGATAGGAAGGTGGATAGAAACGGATGAGTTAAGAACTTTCGCTCTAAGTTTTACGGACACCGCCTCCGCCAAGTTACAAATAAGAAAGCCACCGCAAGGTGGCTTTCTTATTTGTAACGTCGGCGGAGGCGAGTGGAGCGCCTGCGCGCTCCACGTGTGTCGCCAAGGCGGTAGATTCGAAGGCTTGCGCATACTTGCGCAAGCGCGGCCCGCGGAACGTGGGCGAATCCCTGCCTGCACTGAGGTACAAGCATCGAAGCCACCGCAAGGTGGCTTTTTTATTTGTAACGTCGGCGGAGGCGAGGAGGGGTTGCAGGGCGTGGGGCGCCCTGCAACGCGCGCTCTCCGCGTAGGATTCGAAGCGCGTCCGCCTGCAGGCGACGCGGCGGCCTGCGAGACGCAGGCGAATCGCGCTTTGCGCCCGCCCAGCGCGCACCCCGCGAGCGCAGCTCGCGCCCTTCCACCATTTCAGGGTTTAACTACTTCGGCCGCGCCCACGACACGCAGCCTCACGCATGCCCAACCCCCTCCCCACTATAAATCCGCTCGAACTCCCACATCGGCACCGGCCGCCCCAGCAAATAGCCCTGCAGCGTCCCGCACCCTCCTTCCACCAGGAAGCTGCGCTGCGCCTCATGCTCCACCCCTTCGGCGACGATGTCGAGCTTGAGCTTGCGCGCCAGCGCGATGATGGCCTCGACGATCGGCGCCGCATCCGGATCGAGATGCACGTCGTGCACGAAGGAGCGGTCGATCTTCAGGGCGGAGAGCGGGAAGCGCTTCAGGTAGGCCAGCGAGGAGTAGCCGGTGCCGAAATCGTCCAGCGAAAAGTGCACGCCCTGGTTGCACAGGGTGCGCATCCGTTCGATGACCTCGGCAACATTGCGTGCCAGGACGGTTTCGGTCAGTTCCAGGCACAGCTTGTCGGGCGGTGCGCCGCTCTCTTGCAGGGTGGCGGCCACGCGCCCGGTGAAATCGGCGCTGTGCAACTGGTGCGCGCTGATGTTGACCGCGAGTTCGAGCTTGCCGAGCGTGCGGTCGCTGCGCCAGCGTGCCAGGGCGCGGCAGCTTTTGTCGAGCACATACTGGCCCAGCGGCAGGATCAGGCCCGACGATTCCGCCAATCCGATGAAGTCGTCCGGCGCCAGCAGCGCGCCGTCGGAGCGGCGCCAGCGCACCAGCACTTCGGCCCCGACCAGGCGGCCGCGGCTGGAGAACTGCGGCTGGCAGTAGAGCACGAACTGCTGCGCCGACAAGCCTTCGCGCAGGGCGCGCTCGAGCGCGGCCTGGTGCTCGGCCGAGGACTGCATGCCGGGGTCGAAGAAGCGTGCCGTATTGCGGCCCTCGGACTTGGCGCGGTACATGGCCAGGTCGGCCTGCTTGAGGATGGTGTCGATGTCGGTCGTGGCGCCATCGAACAGCGCGACACCCATGCTGGGCGTGCTCAGGAACAGCCTGCCCTCCAGGTAATAGGGCTGGGCCAGCGCGCCCTGCAGTTTTTCGATGACGTGCTGGGCCTCCGAGACCGCCGCGCGGGACTGCCCGGCGAGGTCCTCCAGCACCAGCACGAATTCGTCCCCGCCCAGGCGCGCCAGCTGGTCGCAGTGGCGCACCGTGTGGCGCAGGCGCTCGGCCACCTGGCGCAGCAGCATGTCGCCGAAGTCGTGGCCCATGGTGTCGTTGAGCAGCTTGAAGTTGTCCAGGTCGAGGAAGATCACGGCCCCGAAGCAGCCCGAGCGCTGGCTGCGCGCCAGCGCCTTGTCCAGCTCCTCGACCAGCAGGCGGCGGTTCGGCAGGCCGGTGAGATGGTCGAAATTGGCCAGCTCGTAGATGCGCTGCTCGGCCTGCTTGCGCTCGGTGAGGTCGGTATTGGTGCCGGAAACGCGCAACGCCCGGCCGCGGTCGTCGCGGGTGACGAAGCCGCGCGACAGCACGGGCACGTAATGCCCGTCGCGATGGCGCAGGCGCCACTCGACGCTGTAGGTGTCGCGGTCGCCTTTGAGCAGGTCGATCCAGTAGGCGGAAATGCGCGCCTTGTCGTCGGGGTGCATCAGGCGCAGCCAGAGGCCGGTATCGCAGACCATCTCGCCCGGCTGGTAGCCCAGCATGGTCCACCAGCGCTCGGAATAATAGATCTCGTCCTTCTCCAGATCGTAATCCCAGGACGCGTCCGTCGAGCCCTGCAGGACCAGGCGCAAGCGCTCCTCCGATTTATGCAGGTCTTGTTCCGCCTGTTTCAAGGCAGTGCAGTCGGTGAAGCACACGACCACCCGGCACAGGCGGCCCTTGTCGTCGAATTCGGGGTAGGCGTTGCAGATCAGCCAGCGCACCGGGTCGGCCGCGCCGTCCCGGATGCCGAGGACCTGCTGCGACAACTGGTGGCCGCTGCGCCGCACCATATTGACCGGGAATTGTTCTACGGGAAGAGGCTTGCCTTCGGCGCAGAGCAATTGCCAGGACTTGCCATCGACCAGGCTGCCGCGCAACTGCGCGAGGCTGCGTCCGATCAGTTCGCAGGCGAGACGGTTGGCGTGCAGGATGCGGCCGTCGACGTCGTGCACGACGACGCCCGCCGGCAGGTGATCGAGCAAGTCGTCGAGCCGGCGTTGGATGTTCGCGGCGGTGCTGGGTGGCATGATGAAGGACCGAAGTGCTTGTCTTTACGGACGATGGTAGCACGATGCCCCGCCAGGGGACGGTGCGCACGGATGGCCGGTCGATCCCCATCATCCGGCCGGCGCGTCTTCGCTGGCCGCGCGGACCGGCGCGGCAGCGTCCTTCGCGCTCAAGCGCCCTGTTTGTCGAGGTAATGGACCTCGGACTGCGCGCGCAGCTGGGCGGCGGCCTGTTCCGGCGTCAGGTCGCGCTGGGTCTCGGCCAGCATCTCGAAACCGACCATGAACTTGCGCACCGAGGCCGAGCGCAGCAGGGGAGGGTAGAAGTGCGCGTGCAGCTGCCAAGCGGTGGCGTCCTCGCTCGAATAGGGCGCGCCGTGCCAGCCCATCGAGTACGGAAAGGAGGTCTGGAACAGGTTGTCGTAACGGGTCGTCAGGCGCTTCAGGGCCAGCGCCAGGTCGGCGCGCTGCTCCCGGTTCAGGTCTTCCAGGCGCTTGACCGGGAAGCGCGGCAGCAGCAGGGTCTCGAACGGCCAGCTGGCCCAGTAGGGGACCACGGCCAGCCAGTGGTCGGTCGCGACGACCACCCGTTCGCCGTCGGCCGCCTCGCGCTCGACGTAGTCGAGCAGGAGCGGCTTGCCCTGCTTCGCGAAATAGGCGCGCTGCTGGACGTCTTCGGTGGCCGGCAGGTCGGGCAGGAAGCTGGTGGCCCAAATCTGGCCGTGCGGGTGCGGGTTGGAGCAGCCCATCACCGCGCCCTTGTTCTCGAAGACCTGCACCCAGCGGTGCTGCGCGCCCAGTTCCGCGCTCTGCGCGCACCAGGTGTCGACCACGCCTTCGATCGCGGCCAGGTCGAGCAGCGGCAGCGACTTGCTGTGGTCCGGGGAAAAGCAGATGACGCGGCTGGTGCCGCGCGCGCTCATGGTCTGGAACAGCGGGTCGTCGCCGGGCGCGGCCTCGGGGGTATCGGCCATCAGGGCGGCGAAGTCGTTGGTGAACACATAGGTGCCCGTATAGTCGGGATTCTTCTCGCCGTTGACGCGGGTATTGCCGGCGCACAGGTAGCAGCTGGGATCGTGCGCGGGCTTGGGCTCGCGGTCGACCGCTTCCTGCTGGCCCTGCCACGGACGCTTGGCGCGGTGCGGCGAGACCAGCACCCAGTCGCCCATGAGCGGGTTGTAGCGGCGGTGAGGATGATCGCTGGGATTGAACATCGGGGACCTCGTTCGATTCGGATAATGGATTCGGATAGTGGAAGGACGCGCGCGGCGCTGTGCCTGCCCGAGGGCGAATAGTAATGGCTTTCCCTTTTCAGGCACGCATGCTTGGCATGTGACCGTGGTCATGCGTGCCGGCACCCGCGCGCAGGCGCGGCCTGGCCTTCTCAGGCGCCGCGGTAGCGGATCGCGTCGATCACCAGGGCCAGCGCGCGCGAGGAATGGCGCCGGCTGGGATAGAAGGCGTGCAGGCCGGGAAAGCTCGGGCACCAGTCTTCCATCACGCTCAGCAATCGCCCGGCCTTCAGGTGGTCGGCGACCAGGTCGTCGGGCAGGAAGGCCAGGCCGTTGCCGCTCAGCGCTGCCCCGAGGTGGTGGCCGACGTCGTTGAAGACGGCCTGGCCGCGCACCCGCGCATCGATCTCCTCGCCGTCGCGGCGCAGTTCCCAGGCATAGATGCCGCCGCTGCTGGACAGGCGCAGGGTGATGCAGTTGTGTTTCATGAGGTCGGCAACCGAGACCGGCTTCGGGCGCCGCGCGAAGTAGGCGGGCGCGCCGACGATGCGCATCGGGACGTCGGCCGTCAGGCGCACCGCGATCATGTCCTTGTCGACCTGGTCGCCGTGACGCACGCCGATGTCGAAGCGTTCGGCGGCGATGTCGACGATGCGGTAGTCGGCGCTGAACTCGACGTGCAGGTCGGGGTATTGCGGCAGCAGCGGGGCGATGCGCGGCCACAGGACTTGTTCGACGACGTGGTCGATGGCGGTGATGCGCACCGTGCCCACCGGCTTGTCGCCGAGGTCGCTGATGTCCGCGATCTCGGCCTCGATCTCTTCCAGCTTGGGGGCGACGTTCTGGATCAGGCGCTCGCCGGCCTCGGTGGGCGAGACGCTGCGCGTGGTGCGCTGGAGCAGGCGCACGCCCAGGCGCTGTTCGAGCGAGCGGATGATGTGGCTGAGCGCCGACTGAGTCATGCCCAGCTTGGCCGCGGCACGGGTGAAGCTGCGTTCGCGCGCGACGGCGAGGAACACGAGGATGTCGTTGATGTTGTCGCGGGCCATGTTTTTTCTTGGGCGATTATGCAAATTCTTGCACGAATTATGGCACTTATTCATGACGTGCATTCATAAGCCCTTGCAATTTTCGACAAGTTTTCTGCCCGCGCCAGCCCGTATCATGCTTGCTTTGCAAGCAATGGAAGGATTCAGCATGACTGTCAACGCATACGGCGCCCATGCGGACGACCAGCCCCTCGGCCCGCTCGCCATTTCCCGCCGCGCACCCGGCGCCCACGATGTCCAGATCGACATCGCCTTCTGCGGCGTGTGCCACTCGGACCTGCACCAGGTGCGCGGCGAATGGGCCGGCACGGTCTACCCCTGCGTGCCGGGGCACGAGATCGTCGGACGGGTGTCGGCGGTCGGCGCCCACGTCCAGGGCTTCGCGGTCGGCGACCTGGTCGGCGTCGGCTGCATGGTCGACAGCTGCCGCGCTTGCCCGGACTGCGAGGCCGGCCTGGAAAACTACTGCGACGCCATGGTCGGCACCTACAACTCGCCCACGCCGGATGCGCCCGGCCACACGCTGGGCGGCTATTCCGAGCGCATCGTGGTGAACGAGCGCTACGTGCTGCGGGTGCGCCACGACGAGGCCCAGCTGGCGGCGGTCGCGCCGCTGCTGTGCGCCGGCATCACCACCTGGTCGCCGCTGCGCCATTGGCAGGCCGGGCCCGGCAAGCGGGTCGGCATCGTCGGCATCGGTGGCCTGGGCCACATGGGCATCAAGCTGGCGCGCGCGCTGGGCGCGCACGTGGTGGCCTTCACCACTTCCGAATCGAAGCGCGGCGACGCCGAGGCGCTGGGCGCGCATGAAGTGGTGGTCTCGCGCGACCCGGCGGCCATGGCCGCGCAGACGAAAAGCCTGGACCTGATCGTGAACACGGTGGCGGCCCCGCACGACCTCGACGCCTACCTGAACCTGCTCAAGCGCGACGGCACCATGGTGCTGGTCGGTGCGCCGTCCTCGCCGCATCCCTCGCCCCAGGTCTTCAACCTGATCATGAAGCGGCGCGCGCTGGCCGGCTCGATGATCGGCGGGATCCCGGAAACCCAGGAGATGCTGGACTTCTGCGCCGAGCACGGCATCGTCGCCGACATCGAGATGATCCGGGCCGACGAGATCAACGCCGCCTACGAGCGCATGCTGGCGGGCCAGGTCAAGTACCGCTTCGTGATCGACAGCGCCACCCTCAAGACGTGACCACCGCATGAACGAACACATCCTGCCCGTCCCCCTCGAGAAGGCCTACCGGCTGCTCACCCATGGCCCGACCGTCCTGGTGTCGAGCAGCCACGACGGCGTGGACAACGTGATGGCCGCGGCCTGGGCCTGCGCCCTCGATTTCGCCCCGCCCCGGCTCACCGTGGTGCTCGACAAGTCGACCCGGACCCGCGCCCTGGTCGAGGGCAGCGGCGGCTTCGTGATCCAGCTGCCGACGGTGGCCCAGTTGCGCCTGACCCACGCGGTGGGGAACCGGTCGCTGGACGCCGAACCGGACAAGCTGGCGCAGGCCGGCGTGCAGCTGATGCGCATGCAAGGCGTGGCGGCGCCGCTGGTGCAAGGTTGCTCGGCCTGGCTGGCCTGCCGGCTGCTGCCGGAACCGCACAACCAGCAGGCCTATGACCTGTTCATCGGCGAGGTCACGGCGGCCTGGGCCGATGCGCGCGTGTTCCGCGACGGCCACTGGCATTTCGAGACGGCCGAGCCAAGCTGGCGCAGCATCCACCACGTCGCCGGCGGCCAGTTCTATGCGATCGGCGAAGCCATGCGGGCCGCCGACTGAGGCGCGCGGCGCCCCTTACTGCAGCGCGCGCGCGTCGTGGTTGGCGGGCTGGGCGCTGGCGGTCTTGATCTCGGTGCCCTGGTGCAGCGACATGCGCCAGCCTTCCGGCTGGCGGGTCCAGACCCGCACGTAGCGGCCGCGCAGCGGCTGGCCGGCGCCCAGATCAATGCGCGCGGCGCGGTAGGTGCCGGTGACGATGGCGACGTCGCCGGCCACCACCTCGACCTCCATGTCCTCCAGCGCATAGTTGCGGATGCGGTACTCGTCGCGCGCCAGCGCCTGCAGGAATTCGGTCTTGGTGCGCAGCCTGCCGTTGGACTCGACGTGGCGATAATTGCCGCCGATCAGGCGGCGCAGTAGTTCGATGTCGCGTTCGTTCAGGGCCAGTGCGCGCTGGCGCTCGGCTTCGCGCACGCCAAGGGTGGGATTGCGCCCGGCAGCGTCGGACGCGCTGGCGGCAAGGGGCAGCAACAGGCTGGCGAGGCAGAGCATGAGGGCGGAAAGAAGGTGCATAAGGGTTTCGAAACACGCTGCTACGGTGGTGGACGGGATTTTCTTAGAATAATGTCACACTTTCACAAGAATGAGACACATTGTTGGTACTTGTGACATGTTAATTTTGTGTCGGAAATGCAGTTTCTGTTACAGTTCGGTCCTGGACGGCAGCCCCGCCGTCACTTGACTACTCGACCTTATGCCTGCCGCTCCACTGCCACCCGACGAACTTGACCGCCTGTCGATGCTCGACGCCCTGCACCTGCTCGATACTCCGCCCGAATCCGTGTTCGACCGCGTTACCCGCCTGGCCAGCCGCGTGCTGGACGTGCCGATGGCGATGTTCTCGCTGGTCGACGCCGACCGCCAGTGGTTCAAGTCGCGGGTCGGCTTCGATGCAGCGGAAACGCCGCGCGAACATGCCTTCTGCGCCCATGCGATCGGCATGAGCACGCCGCTGGTGGTGAACGATGCGCTGGAGGACGGGCGCTTCCACGACAACCCGCTGGTCAATGGCCCGCCCGGGATCCGCTTCTATGCCGGGGTGCCGATCCGCACCACCGCCGGGTTGGCGATCGGCACGCTGTGCGCGCTCGACACCCGGCCGCGCACGCTCAGCGAGGACGAGGCCGGCGTGCTGAACGACCTGGCCGCGATCCTGACCAAGGAAGTGCAGTACCGCGAGCGCATGGCGGTCGCGCGCGAGCATCTGGCACGCTCGAACGAGGTGCTGGGCGCGAGCGAGGCGCGCTTTCGCAGCGTGTTCGACATCGCCGGCGTGGGCATCGCGCTGGTGGCGCCGGACGGCGGCTGGATCAGCGTCAACAAGGCCCTGTGCGACATCGTCGGCTACAGCGAGGAAGAACTCTGGAGCCGCACTTTCCGGCAGATCACGCACCCGGACGACGTCGAGCTCGGCATGGCGGAGATGCGCGCCATCGGGTGCGGCGAGCTCGACGCGTTCCAGCTCGAGAAGCGCTACATCCGCAAGGATGGCAGGCCGGTCTGGATCAACCTGAACGTCGCGCCCAAGCGCAACGCGGCCGGGCAGCTCGAATACACGGTGGCGGTGATCGAGGACATCGATGGGCAAAAGAGCGCGCAGGCGGCGCTCACGGCCATGAACCTCGAGCTCGAGCGCCGGGTCGAGGAACGCACCGCCGAACTGCGCGCGCGCGAGGCGGAAATCCGCAGCGTGGTGGAAAACGCCTACGACGCCTATATCAGCCTGGACGAGGAGGGGCTGGTCACGGCCTGGAACCGCCAGGCCGAGGACACCTTCGGCTGGCCGCGCGAGGAAGTCCTGGGCCGCAGCCTGGACCAGCTGATCATCCCGGAAGAACAGCGCGAGCGCCATCGCCAGGGCATGCGGCGTTTCCTGTCGACCCGGCTCGCCAGCGCCGTCGACCAGCGCCTCGAGCTGCCCGCGCTGCGGCGCGACGGCAGCGCGCTGACCGTCGAGGTGCGCATCCGCGCGCTCGAATCGAACGGGCGCACGATGTTCAGCGCCTTCCTGCACGACATCACCGCGCGCAAGCAGGAGCAGGCCCAGCGCGAATACGAGAACCGGCACGACCTGCTCACGGGCCTGTTCAACCGGCGCGCGCTGCTCGAGGCGATTCCCGTGGCCCAGGCCAGAGCCAGCCGCAGCGGCAGGGCGGTCGGCATGCTGTTCATCGACCTGGATGGCTTCAAGGCGGTCAACGATTCGCTCGGCCACGAAGCGGGCGACGCCTTGCTGCGCGAGATCGCCGCGCGCCTGCGCGCCGGAGTGCGCAAGACCGATAGCGTCTACCGCCTGGCCGGCGACGAGTTCACCGTGCTGCTCGAGGACATGGCCGACACCGTCATGGATGCCCACACCGTGGCCGAAAAGCTGATCTCGAGCATTTCCGAGCCGGTCATGCTGCCGGGGCGGGCGATGCGCGTGCGCGCCAGCATCGGCATCGCGCTCGACACCGGCACGGCCGCGCGCTCGCCGGAAGAGCTGCTGAAGGAAGCCGACCATTTCATGTACCAGGCCAAGAAGTCCGGGCGCGGGCGGGTGTGCTCGGCCCAGCGTCCGGCCTAGCAGGCGGCGTCCTTGAAAAAGCTGCTTGACCTTCCCATCATGGGAAGGATTATCCTTCGGGCATGGTATCGCAGAAAGAAGGGGGCAGCATGGACACAAGGACGGATTCCGAGGGCGCGACCCTCCTGAACATCGAGGGCATGACCTGCGCGTCCTGCGTGGCGCGGGTCGAAAAGGCCTTGCGCAGGGTGGACGGGGTGCGCCAGGTGGCGGTCAACCTGGCCACCGAGAAGGCCAGCGTGCATGGCGCGGCGCCAATCGATGCGCTGCTGGCGGCGGTGCGCGACGCCGGCTACCAAGCCGCCGAGGCGGCGCCCGGCGCCGTCGGCAAGCCCGAGGGCGCGCACGCAGGCGGGCTGCCGGCCTGGTGGCCGGTGGCGCTCAGTGCGCTGCTGAGCTTGCCGCTGGTGGCGCCGATGCTGGTCCAGCCTTTCGGCCTGGACTGGATGCTGCCCGGCTGGCTGCAGCTCGTCCTGGCGACCCCGGTCCAGTTCTGGCTCGGCGCCCGCTTCTACAAGGCCGGCTGGAAGGCCCTGCGCGCCGGCAGCGGCAACATGGACCTGCTGGTCGCGATCGGCACCAGCGCCGCCTACGGCCTGTCGCTCTACCTGATGCTGGCCGACAGCGGCCATGGCGCGCCGCACCTGTACTTCGAAACCTCGGCGGTGGTGATCACCCTGGTCCTGCTCGGCAAGTGGCTGGAGGCCCGTGCCAAGCGCCAGGCGGTGGCGGCCATCGGCGCACTGGAGGCCCTGCAGAGCAGCGAAGCCCTGGTGCGGCGCGACGGCCGCGAGCTGCGCATTCCACTGGCCGAACTGCGCGTGGGCGATCTGATGGTGGTGCGGCCGGGCGAGCGGGTGCCCGCCGACGGCAGCGTGGAAGAAGGGCGCAGCCACCTCGACGAATCCCTGCTCACGGGCGAGTCGCTCCCGGTGGCGAAGGAGCCGGGCGACCAGGTGGCGGGCGGCGCCGTCAATGCCGACGGCCTGCTGCTGGTGCGCGCCACCGCGGTGGGAAGCGCGACCATGCTGTCACAGATCATCCGCATGGTCGAGGATGCGCAAGCGGTCAAGGCGCCGATCCAGCGCCTGGTGGACCGGGTCAGCGCGGTGTTCGTGCCGGCCGTGCTGCTGGTCTCGCTGGCCACGCTGCTCGGCTGGGGCCTGGCCACGGGCGACTGGCAGGCGGCGCTGCTCAACGCGGTGGCGGTGCAGGTGATCGCCTGTCCGTGCGCGCTGGGCCTGGCCACGCCGAGCTCGATCATGGTGGGCACCGGCGTCAGCGCCCGCCACGGCATCCTGATCAAGGACGCCGAGGCGCTGGAAACCGCGCATGCGCTCGACGTGGTGGTGTTCGACAAGACCGGCACCCTGACCGAAGGCCGGCCGCATCTGGTGGCGCTGGAAGGAGAGGATCCGGACCGGGTCCTGCTGCTGGCCGCCGCCGTGCAGCAGGCCAGCAGCCACCCGCTGGCGCACGCGGTGCTGGAAGCGGCGCGGGCGCGCGGCATCGCGCCGCCGCCAGTCAGCGAGGCGCGCGCACTGCCGGGACGCGGGGTGCAGGCGCAGCTTGATGGCGCCACGGTATTGCTCGGCAATGCGCGCCTGATGCGCGAGCAGGGCGCGGACAGCGCCGCCCTGCAGGACCAGGCCGCCCGCCATGAGGCGCAGGGACGCACCGTGTCCTGGCTGGCGCTGGCGCGGCCGCGGGGCATCGAGGTGCTCGGTGTGCTGGCCTTCGGCGACAGCATCAAGCCCGGCGCGGCCGCGGCGGTGGCGCGCTTGAAGGCCAAGGGCATCGAATCGGTGCTGCTCACCGGCGACAGCGAAGGGGCGGCGCGCGCGGTCGCAGGGCAGGCCGGCATCGCGCGCTTCCATGCCGGGGTACTGCCCGGCGACAAGGCCGCCCTGGTGGCGCAGCTGCGAGCGGCCGGCCGCAAGGTGGCGATGGTCGGCGACGGCATCAACGACGCGCCGGCGCTGGCGGCGGCCGACGTCGGCATCGCGATGGCCAGCGGCACGGACGTCGCCATGCAGGCCGCCGGCATCACGCTGATGCGCGGCGATCCGGGCCTGGTGGCCGACGCGGTGGCGATCTCGCAGCGCACCTATGCCAAGATCCGCCAGAACCTCGGCTGGGCCTTCGTCTACAACGTGGTCGGCATCCCGCTGGCGGCCTTCGGCCTGCTCAGTCCGGTGCTGGCCGGCGCCGCGATGGCGCTCAGCTCGGTCAGCGTGGTGAGCAACGCGCTGCTGCTGCGCGGCTGGCGCCCCGCCGAGGCGGCCCCGCGGCAGCCGGACACCCAAGATTTCATTCACGGGGGCCACGACGCCTCCATTCAACAAGGAGCACGAGAAATGTACCAATTGACCGTTGAAGACATGAGCTGCGGCCACTGCGTCGGCCGCGTCACCAAGGCCGTGCAGGGCATCGACGAGACGGCGACAGTCACGATCGACCTGCCGACCAAGCGCGTGCGCATCGACAGCGACGCCGACCTGGAGCGGATCGTCGCGGCGATCGACGCCGTCGGCTACCCGGTGAGCGCACGCGGCTGATATTTCAGCTAAACAAGTGCTCAGATTCGGCAAAATGCGCTATATTTTTATGTAAGTTGAATAAGGGCAGCAAGCACGGACGCAACAGAAATTTTGCTCAGCATTCCACTGGGATGACCCATGCGCAATGGTGTTTTAGCAGAACCGGCAGATCTGGCGAAACACCCTCCATCCGGTGCGCAGGTGCGCAACGTCCTCGTGGTGCTGGCCGTGCTGGCTGTCTCGTTCTCGCTGCTGGCGCCATTCGCGCGCACGCCGCTGCCGGAGGCGCCCGAGTTCATCCCGATGGTGCAGTCGGTGCTGATCGGCAGCAACCTGCTTACCGGCATCCTCCTGCTGGGCCACGTGCATACCAGCCGCTCCTGGTCGCTCGGCATCCTCACCCTGGGCTACCTGTTCACGGCGCTGATCGCGCTGGCCCACATGCTGACCTTTCCCGGCCTGTTCTCGGCGCATGGCGTGTTGGGCGGCAACGACCAGACCACGCCCTGGCTGTTCATGATCTGGCATGCGCTGTTCCCGCTGTTCGTGATCGGCTATGCGCGCAGTTACCGGCGTCCGCTGCCGGGCCATTTCATGCGCGTCGGCGCCTTGCTGACCGCCTTGTTCGTCTGCGTGCTGGTACTGATCTGCACCAGCGGCGCGCCTTACCTGCCGGAACTGATGGACGGGCACAGCTTTCGTCCCGCCTACCGTGTCATCGGCGGCGCGGTGCTGACGCTGGCCTTGCTGGCCTTGTGGAAGGCCGCGCACAAGCGCCCGCGCGCCGTGCTCGACGTCTGGCTGACGGTCGCCATGTCGGCCTGGGCCTTCGAGGTCCTGCTGTCCTGCCTGCTCAACGGCGGGCGCTTCGACCTCGGTTTCTATGCCGGCCGCCTGTACGGCCTGGCGGCCTCGCTGCTGGTGCTGGGCGCGGTCGCGATCGACAACATCGCGCTGCACGGACGCCTGCGCGACACCTTCGAAGAGATGATCGAGACCCGTTCGCGGGCGCAGTGGCAAAGCCTGCTCGGTTCGGTGCTGCGCCAGTTGCCCGACGGCGTCCTGATCGTCGACCGCGAGGGCCGCTGCGTGATGGCCAACGACCTGGCCGAGCAGATGGCGGCGCGCTTCGAGCACGTCGGCAAGGGCGGCATGGCCGGCCCTGCGGCGATGCTTTCCTTGATCGGCGAGCCGGTGCGGCGCGCGATCCGCGGCGAAGCCTTCCGCGATGCCGTGCTCGAGAGCCTGACGCGCGACGGCCGGCGCGTGTACTCGGTCAGCGGCGCGCCCCTGCGCGACGGGGCGGCCGAGCTGGCGGCGGCGGTGATCGTGCTGGACGACATCACCGAACGGACCGAAGCGAACGCCGCGCTGGCGCGCGCGCTCGACCAGACGCGCTACCTCATCGAAAACACCCCGCTGGCGGTGATCGAATGGGACCGCGATTTCGTGATCCGCCTGTGGAACCGGCGCGCCGAGGAATTGTTCGGCTGGAGCGCCGCCGAGGCGGTGGGACGGCGCATCGACGCGCTGCCGGTGATCCATGAAGAGGACGCCGCCCAGGTGGC
This sequence comes from Massilia sp., assembly GCF_046293535.1. Lineage (NCBI taxonomy): Bacteria > Pseudomonadati > Pseudomonadota > Betaproteobacteria > Burkholderiales > Oxalobacteraceae > Massilia > Massilia sp. The sequence goes on from NZ_JBKBOV010000050.1 coordinate 13,785, forward strand.
CGCCGCGATCGGGAGCCTGCTCGATTCGGCCACGCGCTACGTCAAGTCGAGCAACCGCAACCGCACCTGCGACGGCCGCACCCTCTGCTGCGAGTGGTACAACTCCGTGCTGCACGACGAGGAAGGGCGGATCGACCGGGTGTTCTCCCTGGTGCTGGACGTGAGCGAGCGCGAAGAAGCGATGGAGGGCTTGAAGGAGGCCGACCGCCGCAAGGACGTCTACATCGCCACCCTGGCGCACGAGCTGCGCAACCCGCTGGCGCCGATCGCCAACGCCGCCTCGCTCCTGCGCGGCAAGGCACTGCCCCAGGAGCGCATCGAATGGATCGCCGCCATGGTCGGACGCCAGACCGCCCAGATGGCGCGCCTGCTCGACGACTTGCTCGACGTCACCCGCATCAGCCGCGGCAAGATCGAACTGCACCGCGCGCCGGTGGAGCTGGGCCGCCTGCTGCGCGACACCCTGCAGACCAGCATGCCGCTGATCGAGTCCGGGCGCCATGCGGTGGCGCTCGACCTGTGCGAGGAGCCGGTCTGGGTCGATGCCGACGCGCTGCGCCTGACCCAGGTGCTGGCCAACCTGATCAACAATGCGGCCAAGTACACGCCGCCCGGCGGGCGCATCGCGATCCTGCTCAAGGAAGCCGGCGGCGAAGCCAGGGTGGAGGTGAGCGACAACGGCATCGGCATCGCGCCGGACATGCTGGCGCGCGTGTTCGACCCGTTCGTGCAGGTCTCGAGCGCCAGCCACCTGGCCCAGGGCGGCCTGGGGATCGGCCTGTCGCTCGCCAAGGGCCTGGTGGAACTGCACGGCGGCCGGCTCGCGGCCGCCAGCGGCGGACCGGGACAGGGCTCGGCCTTCACGGTGGCGCTGCCGGCGATCCGGCCGCCCGCCACGCTCGAGGTGGCCGAGCAGCAGGGCGCCGGCGGGCCGCGCCTGCGCAAGCACGTGCTGGTGGCCGACGACAACGTCGACGCCGCCGAATCGCTGGCCTGGCTGCTGCGTTCGGAAGGCGCGACGGTGGACGTGGCGCACGACGGCGCCGCGGCCCTGCGCCTGTTCAACGAGCGCCCGGCCGACATCGCGGTGCTGGACCAGGGCATGCCCGAGGTGGACGGGCTGGAGGTGGCGGCGATCCTGTCGCGCCGGGTGCCGCGCCCCTTCCTGGTGGCGGTGACAGGACGCGGACGGCAGGAGGACCGCGCGGCCTCGCTGGCGGCGGGCTTCGACGAGCACCTGACCAAGCCGGTGGCGCCGCAGCAGCTGATCGATCTACTGGCGAAGCGGTAGTGCTGCAAGCGCGCAACGGCGCCCCGTCTGTATATTGCTCATCATGAAACACACTGCTAGTATGCCGACATTGTTGACTTGGAGGGTGCCATGCAGATGCTGTTCCGCCTGTTCGGCCCCCGCCGCAGGAAAAACCAGGAAGACATCGCCGGCCGCGCCGCCGAGGTGATCGTCCACGTCCTGTTCGACGTCGGCCTCGACCGTTTCCTGGCCGGCAGCATCCTGCTCGACCGCCAGTTCCGCCTGCGTTTCTTCGCGGTGGCGCCGCCGGCTTCGCCCGCGATCCTGGCCAGCATCGCGGTGCGCGAACTGGACGAGGCGCGCGCCTTCCGCGCCCATGTGCTCGAATCCGGTATCGACGCCCCCCTGCTGGCCACCCACGCGCGCATCATGGCCGACGGCATCATGGGAGCCTTGCGGCGCCAGTCGCCGGCCCTGTGCGCGCTGCCGGCCACGCGCCGCGAGCGGCGCGGCGTCCTGCGTCCCTAGGCCTGTCCGGCAGGCCGTGCGCGCCCCGTCGCGCGCTGGCGCTATGCTTTGCGCACGGGGCGAGGGCGCTCCTGTCTTCCCAGGAAAGGGCATCCGCATGAGCGTTCGCAACCTCGAGCACCTGTTCGCACCGAAGTCGGTGGCGCTGGTCGGCGCTTCCGAGCGGCCGGGCAGCCTGGGCGCGACGCTGCTGCACAACCTGCTGGCCGGCGGCTTCAAGGGCGAGGTGTGGCCGGTCAACCCCAAGTACGGCGAGCTGGCCGGGCGGCGCTGCTACGCCAGCGTGGCCGAACTGCCCGCGGCGCCGGCGCTGGCCGTGATCTGCACGCCGCCCGCGGGCATTCCGGGAATCGTGCGCCAACTGGGCGAGCGCGGCACCCGCGCGGCGGTGATCCTGAGCAGCGGGACCAGCTCGGCGCGGCGCGGCCTGCGCCAGTCCATGCTCGACGCCGCCCATCCCTACCTGCTGCGGCTGCTCGGGCCGAACAGCGCCGGCCTCCTGATCCCGGGCCTGGGCCTGAACGCCAGCGTCGCCACCAGCGGCGCGCTGCCCGGGCGCATCGCCTTCGTGTCGCAGTCGGGCGCCTTGATGGTTGGGGTGCTGGACTGGGCGCGCACGCGCGGCATCGGCTTTTCCCACTTCATCGCGCTGGGCGACGCGGCCGACGTCGACCTCGGCGACGTGCTCGATTACCTCGCCAGCGACGGCGCTACCAGCGCCATTTTGCTCTACCTGCAGGACCTGCGCTATGCGCGCAAGTTCATGTCGGCCGCGCGCGCGGCGGCGCGCAGCAAGCCGGTGCTGGTGCTCAAGGCCGGGCGCGAGGACGATCCCATGCCCGCCGCCGCCAGCGAAAGCGGCGCCCTGGCGACCCGCGACGACGTGTTCGACGCCGCGATCCGGCGCGCCGGCATGCTGCGCGTGTACACCACCGACCAGCTGTTCTCGGCCGCCGAGACCCTGGCCTATGCGCGCCCGCTGCACGGCGAGCGCCTCGCCATCGTCAGCAACGGCGCCGGCCCGGGCGTGCTGGCGCGCGACGCGCTGGCCTACGGCGGCGGGGTCGAGGCGCAGTTCTCGAGCGAAGCGCAGGCACGGCTGGAGGCGCTGCTGGCGCCGGGCTGGCGGCGCGGCAACGTGGTCAACCTGCAGGGCGGGGCGGCGCCCGAGCTGTACCGCGAAACCCTCGAGATCCTGCTGGCCGACCCGCAGGTCGACGCGCTGCTGCTGATCCAGTCGCCCACCGCGACGGTGGCGAGCCGCGACGTGGCGAACGCCATCGCGCCGCTGGTGCGCACGGCGTCCAAGACCCTGCTCTCGTGCTGGCTGGGCGGCAGCGCGGTATCCGAGGCGCGCGCCATCGCATCAGGCGCGCGCCTGCCGGCCTACCGCACGCCGGAAGACGCGGTGGCCGGCTTCCTGCAGCTGGTGCACTACCGGCGCAACCAGAACCTCCTGATGGAAGTGCCTCCCTCGATGGCGGGCGCGGCGGCGCCCGACCGCGCCGCCGCGCGCGCGCTGGTGCGCGAGGCCGTCGCCGGCGGGCGCTACCTGCTGTCCGATCCCGAGACCAAGGCCATCCTGCGCACCTACGGCATGGCGGTGGTCGAGACGCGCCAGGCCGCCACCGTGGACGAGGCGGTGAGCGCGGCGCAGCGGATCGGCTATCCGGTGGCGGTCAAGATCCTGACGCCGGACGTGATGCACAAATCGGACTTCGGCGGCGTCAGCCTGGACCTCGACGGCGACGAGGGCGTGCGGGCGGCGGCCACGCGCATGCGCCGCCGCCTCACGGAACTGTTCCCGCAGGCGCGGTTCGAGGGCTACTCGGTGCAGGCCATGGTCAGGCGCAGCAACGCGCACGAGCTGATCGTCGGCGCCGCGCTCGACGCCGTGTTCGGGCCGGTGATCGTGTTCGGGCAGGGCGGGGTGACGGTGGAAGTGACCGACGACCATTCGGTCGGCCTGCCGCCCCTGAACCTGGTGCTGGCGCGCGACCTGGTCGACCGCACCCGCGTGGCCAGGCTGCTGGCCGGCTACCGCAACCGGCCGGCGGTCAACATGGACGCCGTGCTGGCCACCCTGGTGCAGGTCTCGCGCATGGTCTCGGACATTCCCGAGATCGTGGAACTGGACCTGAACCCGCTGCTGGCCGACAGCCGCGGCGCCGTGGTGCTCGACGCGCGCATGCGCCTGGCGCTGGCCGACCGCTCGGGCAGCACCCTCGACCGGCTGGCGATCCGCCCCTATCCGCGCGAACTGGAAGAAACCATCGATTGGCAGGGCGCGCCCCTGCTGCTGCGGCCGATCCGCCCCGAGGACGGTCCCGCCCACCTGGACTTCTTCGACGCGCTCACGCCCGACGACGTGCGCTACCGGATGTTCGTGCGCGTGCGCGAGCTGCAGCCCTCGCAGCTGGCGCGCTTCACCCAGATCGACTACGACCGCGAGATGGCCTTCATCGCCACACGCCCCAATGCGCAAGGAGCGGCCGAAACGCTGGCGGTGGGCCGGGTGGTGGCCGATCCCGACAACATCGCGGCGGAATTCGCCGTGACCGTGCGCTCGGACCTGAAGGGCATGGGGCTCGGAAAAATCATGATGCAAAAGCTGATCGACTACTGCCGTAGTCGCGGCACGCGCGAGATCGTGGGCGAGGCGCTGCCGCAGAATTCGCGCATTACCGGGCTGGCCAAGCGCATGGGCTTTACGGTGAAGTCCACCGGCCTGGAAGGCATGCGCGAGATGCGGCTGGTGTTGTAGGGTGGGCAGGTTTCCTGCCCACGCGGTGATAGTTGGAAGAAGATCGGTCGTGGTAGTTCCGGCAATCCTTGACCGCGTCGGGTCATCCGGGCGAGTAGCGCAGATGACAAGCCGCCCACCCTGCGAAAGACTATTTCACCGCCTGAAGCGCACATCCTCCTGCACCACCTTCGCCTCCCCCTTCGGCTTCTTGGGCTTCTTCGGCTTCTTGACGATCTGCCCGCCCGCGACGGTCTCGGGCACGCGGTGCTCCGGTTCAAAACCGCTTTCCTCCTCGCGCCGGATCACCTGGCGCGTCAAGGCCTCGATCGCGGCCAGGAATTCGACCTCGTCGGCCGCCACCAGCGACACCGCCTCGCCCGAGGCGCCGGCGCGCCCGGTGCGCCCGGTGCGGTGCACGTAATCCTCGGCCACGATCGGCAGGTCGATGTTGACCACCACCGGCAGGTCGTCGATGTCCAGGCCGCGCGCCGCGACGTCGGTCGCCACCAGCACCTTCACCTCGCCCACCTTGAAGCGCTCCAGCGCGCGCAGGCGCGCCGGTTGCGGCTTGTCGCCGTGGATCGCGTCGGCCGGGATGCGCTTGGCGTCGAGCAGGCCGACCAGCTCGTCCACCCCCTTGCGGGTCCGGGCGAAAGCCAGCACCTGGGTCCAGCCGTGCTTCTTGAGCAGGTGCAGGAACAGTTCCGGCTTGCGCTTCTTGTCGACCGGCACCAGCCACTGGGTGATCCTTGCCGCCGTGGTATTGCGCGGCGTCGCCTCGATGCGCACCGGTTCGCGCAGCAGGCGGTTGGCCATGGCGCGGATCTGGTCGGAGAAGGTGGCCGAGAACAGCAGGGTCTGGCGCTTTTTCGGCAGGGCCGCGAACACCTGGTCGAGTTCCTTCGAGAAGCCCAGATCCAGCATGCGGTCGGCCTCGTCCAGCACCAGGGTGATGACTTCGTTGAATTTCACCGCGTTCTGGCGGTGCAGGTCGAGCAGGCGGCCAGGAGTGGCCACCAGCACGTCGACCCCTTTGCGCAGGTTCATCATCTGCGGATTGATGCTGACCCCGCCGTAGGCCACCATGGTGCGCAGGTTCAGCCCGGCGCCGTAGCTGCGGAAGCTCTCGTGCACCTGTTCGGCCAGCTCGCGTGTCGGAACCAGGACCAGGGCGCGCACGGCATTGCTGCCGACCGGCTTGTCGCGCTTGAACAGGCGCTGCAGGATGGGCAGGGCGAAACCGGCGGTCTTGCCGGTGCCGGTCTGGGCCGCGGCCATGACGTCCTTGCCGGACAGGACGGCGGGAATCGCCTGCTGCTGGACGGCGGTCGGCGTGGTGTAGTCGAGCGAAGCGAGGGTCTGGACGATCGGATCGATCAGTCCAAGCGAAGCAAAGGGCATGGAAACCTAACGACGAGTAAATGTACAGGCCGTAGTTTAACTTGCCGGGGCCGGCAAGCGAAGGGGATGCCGCTTCAGGCGGTGACGACGATGGCCGACAGGTCGACGATCGGCTTGACCGGCTCGCGCTGGTCCTTGCAGCCGGTCAGCAACACACAGGCAATCGCAAGCGCGGCGGGAAGCGCGCGCAGAACAGGGCGCGGTGGCATGATTGGCTCCTTGTTAAGAATCCCCATCATACGCCAGTCCGCGCCGAAAGTGCAGATGCGGCGTGCAATCAGAAGCTGTACGAGACGCCGCCGCGCAGCACCGGATAGATCTTGTAGTCCGAAACCTGTTCCTGCAGGCGCAGTTCTTCGACGTTGACGTCGCTGGCGAGCTGCTTGCAGAAGGTCTGCGAGCCCGTGCAGCCATAGGCGATCAGGTTGACGCGTGCCTTGCCCTGGTGGAAGACGCCAAGGTCGGCATGGAAGTTCCAGCGCTTGTTCGGGGTAAGCGCGTTGCCCCAGCCGATGCCGATGTAGGGCGCGGCGCGGCGGAAATTGACTTCGCCTTTCAGGGCGCCCAGGTCGCCCGTCGAATAGGTATTGCCGTTGAAGGTGAAGCTGCCGCTGGCGCTCGGGGTGCCCAGGGCCTTGAAGCGGGTGCCGTTGTACAGGATGCCGCCGGTCAGGCGGAAGCTGCTGTGCGGGATGACGTACCAGTCGAACAGCACGTCGAAGGTCGCCAGCTTGCCGTCGAGCTTGTAATCGACCAGGCCCGAGCGCTTGTCGAAGTCGTGCTTGAGGTAGTTGGCGCCGAAGCGGCCGTTCAGGGTGCTCTCCATCGGGACCACCAGGTGAACGCCGGCGCCGGTGGTGCCGAGGTCGGCGGTAAGGGCCGCGCCGACCTGGGCCTGGGCCGAGGCGCTGGCGGCGAAGACCGCGGCCGCGAGGAGGGAGTGCTTGAGTGCCATGCTGGAAACGCCTCGTAATGTTGAATTAGCGCAGCATTGTAGCTGCCTAGCCTGGCAAGGGCGAGCAAAGCCGGCCCCGATGATGGCTATGTGCAACGGATGATTTGTGCTTGCCAGGGCCGGTTTCGTCGCCACTATCCCGGCTCCGTCGCATAATGTCACCCGGCAATACAGACCAGGACTAATCTGGCGCTGCCCTGACTACTGAAAGAACATCATGATCTCTAGCACTTTTCACATTGCACGGCTGCTGGCCGCCTGGCTCGGCTGCTACCTGGTCTTCGCCATCATCGTTGCCGAGGGAACCAGGGATATCGTCGAGCGTGACGTCGGTGGTTATTTCGCGCTGCTGGCCCTGTTCCTGGGCCTGTGGGTGCTGTCGGGCGTGTTTTCGCACATGCGCCGGGTGCGCCTGATTGCCGGCAGCCTGAATAGCGGCACCCTGTCCAACCGCCAGCGGCGCCAGATCGAGATTCCCTTCGAAGCCGGCGAAGCCTTCGACCTGATCGACGCCGCGATCCGCGAGCTGCCGGGCGCGATCCTGGTCGAGAGCGCGCGCGACAGCCTGCAGGTGCGCGCCAAGGTCAAGCGCATCAACCCCTATGCCATGCAGCACGACGGCCAGCCACCCGCCGCCAGCTGGGCCTTCATTCCCTTCGGGGAGCGGCGCAACCAGATCCTGGCCACGGTGACTCCCAACGGCGACGCCGCCGGCAGCGTCACCCTGATCTGCGAACCGGAAGACCCGGCCTGGACCGACACCTTCCTGGTCGACCACGGCACCAACCTGGAAAACGCCGAAGCCATCGTGCGGGCGATTACCCGCCGGGTGGCCGAACGCCGCCGCGGCGAACAGGCGATGGTCGCCCAGACCGCCACCGAGAAGGAGCTCACGGTGGCCAAGCTGAACCTGCTGCACGCCCAGGTCGAGCCGCACTTCCTGTACAACACCCTGGCCAGCGCCCAGGTGCTGACGCGTACCGACCCGGCGCGCGCCGACGAGATGCTGGGCAACCTGATCCAGTACCTGCGCCACTCGCTGCCGCGCACCGAGGACGCGCCCTCGACCATCGGCGAGGAACTGGAACGCGCCCGCGCCTACCTCGACATCCTCAAGATCCGCATGGGGCCGCGCCTGCAGCTGCAGGTCGACGTGCCGGACCAGCTCCGCGCGGTGCTGTTCCCGAGCATGATGCTGCAGACCCTGGTCGAGAACGCGATCAAGCACGGCCTCGAGCCCAAGCCGGGCGGCGGCACGGTCTGGATCCTGGCGCGCCAGGTCGACGGCAGCGTGGCGGTGACGGTGGCCGACGACGGCCGCGGCTTCACGCTCGAAGGCGGTGGCACCGGCGTCGGCCTGCGCAACGTGCGCGAGCGCCTGCGCCTGGCCTACGGCAGTACGGCAAGCTTCTCGATCGTGGCCAACTTCCCGAGCGGGGTGGCGGCGACCATCACCGTTCCCCACACCATCGACACGGGAGTCCATCATGCTTGAGTCCCGAATCAAGTGCGTCGTGGCGGAAGACGAAGCCCTGCTGCGCGAATCGCTGGTCCAGCTGCTGGGCGAGGTGTGGCCGGAACTCGAGATCGTCGCCAGCTGCGAGGACGGCGGCAGCGCCCTCGACGCGATCGCCGAGCACCGCCCGGAGGTGGCCTTCCTGGACATCCGCATGCCCGGGCTGAGCGGGATGGAAGTGGCTTCCAACCTGCTTGCCGCCGGCATCCGGACCGAGGTGGTGTTCGTCACCGCCTATGACCAGTACGCGGTCGACGCCTTCGAGCGCGGCGCGATCGACTACCTGCTCAAGCCGGTGGCGCGCGAGCGCCTGGCCGGCACGGTGGGGCGAGTCCAGGCGCGCCTGCGGCGCGGCGGGCAGGACGGCGGGCAACTGCAGCAACTGCAGGCCCTGTTGCAGCAGCTGCAGGCAGTGTCCCCGCCGCCGCCGAAGGCGCCGCCGCTGGTATGGCTGACCGCCAGCCGCGGCCAGGAGACGCGCCTGATCCTGGTTGACGACGTGTGCTACTTCCAGGCCGACAGCAAATACACGGTGGTGATGACGCGCGAGGGCGAGACGCTCCTGAGGAAGCCAATCCGCGACCTGCTCGAGGTGCTCGATCCGACCCACTTCAAGCAGGTGCACCGCTCGACCATCGTGAACCTGCGCGCGGTGGCGGGCGTCACCCGCGACGAGCATGGACGCGGGGTCCTGCGCCTGAAGACCCGGCCTGAAACGCTGGCGGTGAGCCAGCCCTTCATGGGCCTGTTCCGCAATATGTAAGCAGATGTGAAAGCTTGCACAGAGTGTTTCGGGGCAATCAAATCGTGCTTGCCGATGGTAAAGTTATGCCATCAACAAGCCTGGAGGCACCCATGAAAGCCCTGATCCTCTCTGCAGCCCTGGCGGCAGCTTCATTCCCGGCCCTGGCCCAGACCAACGTCAGCATCAGCGTCGGCCAGCCGGGCTTCTATGGCCGTATCGACCTCGGCGACGGCTACCGCAACTACGGCCCGCCGCCCGTGTACGTGGCCGAGCCGATCGTCATCGAGCGCCGCCACCGGGTGCGCGCCGAACCGGTCTACCTGCGCGTGCCGCCGGGCCACCGCAAGAACTGGGGCAAGCATTGCCGCAAGTACGGCGCCTGCGGCCAGCCGGTATTGTTCGTGCAGGACCGCTGGTACTCGGACGTGTACGTGCCGCGCTACCGCGAAGTGCATTACCGCGAGCGCTACGACGACCGTGGCCCGGGCCGCGGCCACCGCGGCGAACGCTACGACGACCGGGGCCATGGTCACGGCAAGGGCCACGGCCATGGCAACGGCAGGGGGCACGGCCGCGGTCACGACTGATCGGCTGCCTGGCCCTTCGTTGGCGCGCTTCTATTCGTCGGGATTGGTCGCGCAGATGTAGCTGCACGTCCTTTCGATGAAGTCCGCGCGCCTGTCGATGGCGTCCTGCTCTTGCTCGTCCAGCAGCTTGCGCTTGGCCGGATCCGTCTCCGCCTTCTTCAGCTGGCGGATCCGCGCCAGCTCCATGTCATACGGTATTTTCCTTGGGCTCTCTCCCAGCTCCAGCTCTTTGCAGTTGCGCTCGCAGACTTGCCGCGTCGTGACCGTGAGCTGCGCCGTCGCAGACGGGGCGATGATGCGTGCGGCGGCAAGCAAGAGAAGCAAACGTTTCATGGCAATCCTTCATAGGCTGGTTTCGAGGCGCAGCGACATGCGCGCCGCATCCGAGTTGCGCGTGAGCTGGCGCAGGAGTCCGGCAGGGCCACGGTATTCGCTGATGCGGGACGTGGTCCGGTGCAGCAGGTTGTCGAGATTGAGCGTCAGTTTCGACTTGGCGTCGAGCTGCCAGCTCGCATTCGCGCCCAGAGTGAAACGCTGCGATTCGTACACCCGCTCGCTCACACTGGTCCGGACCCAGTCGCCCGGCAGATAGTTCGCGTCTACCCCCAGCTTCAGCGGCAGGGCCTTCAAGCCATGGCTGCCGCCCAGCTTGACACGCCAGGGAGTTTGGCCGGCGAGGCGATTGTCGGGTCCGGGCAAGCCGCTCAATGCCGAATCCGCCCAGCCGACGCTGCCGCGCAGCTCCAGGCCTGGCCAGTGCGCCGCGATGTCCTTGCCCGACAGGCGGCCTTCGAACTCGATGCCGCGGACCCTGGCCTGGCCCAGGTTGGCCGGACGGTAGACCCAGCGCCGCGCAACGGCCCAGGGTACGGATTCGAGCGTGAGGTCGGTGCCGGTCTTGTTGCGGATGTCGCGCGCATACCATTCGGCCCGCAGTTCGCTGGCCTTGCCGATGCCGTGGGAATACGAAAAGTTGATGCTGCGCGCGCGCTCCGGCTGCAACTGCGGGTTGCCGCTGCTGTCGGCGTTCTCGATGCCGTTCGGGCCGCAAGGCGCATCGTTTGGACAGGCGGCGAAAGCGTTGATCCGCGGACGCAGCAGCAGCATGTCGATTTCCGGCGCCTGGAAGTTGCGCGCCAGTGAAAACCTGATCTGGCGCTTGCCGTCGCCCCCGATCTTCCTGGCGACGTGGCCGGAGGGCGACCACAAGGTGAAGCGGCGGCGCTCCCGCAGCGGTCCCTCCCATAAGCCGATGTTCTGCCGCTCGGCCGAGACGCCGAGCTTGAGCGCCAGGCTGCGGTCGATGCGCCAGTCGTCCTGAATGAACACTTGTTTGCGCAACACTCGAGTGGCGCTCGTGCGGCCCAGCGCTGCCAGGCTCGCGTCCTGGCGGCCATCGATCAGGTCCACGTGGCTGGTGTTGCGCGCGTTGCGCGTCAGTTTGGCGCCGGCGGCAATCTCGTGCTTGTCGTTCAGTGTGGTGTTGAAGTCGAGATGGAGGAAACGGCCGCGCATCTCGCTTTCCAGGCTGTTGCTGCGCAGGCGCCGGGGCAGGGCGGACCAGCGCTCGCTCGCCACCGCAGCGGTTTCCAGGCTGGTACGCACCAGCCGGACTTCGAGCGACAAACTGCTCCCGGCGCCGAATTGCCAGGACCAGCGCGCAGGCAGCCCGACGGTGGTCAAGGGGCTGCGCTGCGCTTGCTGGACGGCCAGGTCCTGGCCGTCCAGGCGCATGCGCGTCTCCTGGCTCTCGCCGGTTTCCACGATGCGTCCAGCGTCGGGATTCAGGCTGAGCTTGTGGCCTGCTGCGGGCGTCCAGCTGAACTCGGTGGTGGCGGTGAGCATGTGTATCACCCTGTCTGTACTGGACTCGCCTTCAACGAGCGTGTGGACCGCCTGGCCCGGTATCGTCTGCGTCTCGAGGAAGTGGCCGTCACCGCCGGCCGGCCGGCGGCGCGCCGACAGGCTCAGGTTGTAGGCGAAGGGGGTAGCCGATGCGGCCTGGTTGCTCGACCAGGCGATGTCTGCCCCCACACGTCCATCCGCGAGGCTGGCCCCGGTGCGCACCATGCTCAAGGCCTGGCGCTGCACGCCCTTGCGGATGATGTTGATGGTGCCCGCGATCCCGTACGGGCCGGTGGCCGCCGTGCCGGTCTTGACGATCTCGATTCGCTCGACGTGGATCAGGTCCAGCGCCAGCGGGTCACCCGGATAGGATTGCCCGTCGACCAGGATCTGGGTATGGCCGTTCATCCCCAGCAGGCCGAGGCTGCCGTTCTTGCCGATGCTGATGGCGGGTTCGCGGCGTAGCAGTTCGCCGGTGTTCTGCAGGCCGCTCGCGGCGATGCGCTCCTTGCCGACGACGATCGCTCCTGCGACAAAGTCGCGGCCCGTTTCGACATCGGTCCTGCTGCCATCGACCACGACCCGGCTGATGGGGCGGGCCTTGTCGGCCTGGGCCTGAACGTCGAATGCAAGCAGCACGAGCAGGCCGGTGAAAGTAAAGCGCATGGGAACTTCGCAGATACCGGGACAGGAAGGTTAGCATTTCACATTTGAAACAAATGCGCGAAATTCCACATCCTGGCCGTTCGGTCCCCACTTCTTTCGGCCGGACCTATTCGGGCAAGGGCACCCCGGCCGGCAGCAGGCCCTCGGCCACCAGTTCCTGCCAGAAGCCGGCTGGAATCCTGATGGCCATCAGGTCGGCATTGCGGCGCAGGTGGCGCGTGCTGCTGGCGCCGGGAATGGTGGCCACCACCACGGGGTGGGCCGCGCCGAACTGCAGGGCCGCCGCCGGGAGGTCGACGCCGTGGCGCGCCGCCACGTGGCGCAGCCGCTCGCGCTGCTCGAAGTGCTTCGGCTTGGCCGGCACGTAGTCGTAGTGGTCGCCCCGGGCCAGGAAACCCGAGTTGAACGGGCCGCCCAGCACGATGCCCGCGCCGCGCTCGTCGCACAGGGGGAACAGGGCCTCCAGGGGCGTGGTTTCCATCAGCGTGTAGCGCCCGGCCAATAGAAAAATGTCCGGGTCGGAGTCGCGCAGCGCGCGCAGGCAGGGCTCGACCGTGTTTACGCCCAGGCCCCAGGCCTTGATCAGGCCTTCCTCGCGCATCCGCACCAGTTCCTCGAAGGCGCCGCCGCGCCCGGCCGCGATCCGGTAATGGTGGTCGAACTGCTGGCCGAGGTGGTCGGGCGACAGGTCGTGCACGTAGACGATGTCGATGCTCCCCAGGGCGAGGCGCTGCAGGCTGTCCTCGACCGAGCGGCGGGCGCCGGCGGCGCTGTAGTCCGTCAGGCGCCGGAAGGGCAGCGACGACACGAAGGGCGGGGCGATGTCGCCGGCCGGGTCGGGCACCAGCACCCGTCCGACCTTGGTCGACAGCGTGTAATCGCTGCGCGGCCGGGTGCGCAGGGCCTGGCCGAAGCGGTGCTCGGACAGGCCGGTGCCGTAGTGCGGGGCGGTATCGAAATAGCGGATGCCCGCTTCCCAGGCCGCGTCGACGGTGGTGCGGGCCGCCTCGTCGCTCGTGGTGTGGTACATGTCGCCGAGTCCGGTGCCGCCCAGGCCCAGGCGAGTGATCGGTCGGTAGCGCTGGTTCACGTGGATTCCTTTCATTGTGGCGTGGTCGAGCCATGCTACACCTGTGCATGAGGCGCATGATTAAGTGCGCATGACCGGGGCGCTGAAATGGTTCTGGAGAGCCCTCGATCATCCAGGGCGAAGATCAAGGGCAGTGTTGTTCCCGCGGAGTTCGCCCTGGACGGCAATTCATTCGGAAAATCCGCTTACTGATCCACGAAAAATGTAACTAACGCACGGATGGCTTCCTCGCACCTGGATGCCTCGACCTTACTGACTGCGGACGAACCAGCGCGACATCACCTAGGCTGCCAGGAAGAGGGGGCGCAGGACCGACAGGCGCCTCGTCGGACGCGCACCCGGCAACTCGGCGAGCCGGGTACGCGTGCTGGAGTTGATCGATGTTTTCCCGGGCGTCATGGCACGCTGACCAGCAATCGGTATTGCGGTCGTCCGGTCGGCGGGGAAGATGCGACGCGAACGGGATGCCGCGCGGCCAGGGCGAAGCCTGCTTTGCGCTAACGTAGTAAGATTGCTACATCGCCCATGTGCTGGCATTGCCGGACGGGCGCACCATGAAGGAGCTTATTTTGCGTAGCGAAATCGTGATCGTGGGTGGGGGCGCGGGCGGCCTGGAACTGGCCTGCAAACTGGGCCGCAAGCTGGGCCCATCGAAGGTGACGCTGGTCGACAGCCGCTTGTACCACATCTGGAAGCCCTCGCTGCACGAGGTCGCGGCCGGCACCCTGGACATCCACCAGGAAGGCCTGTCCTACCCGATGCTGGCGCACGACAACGGCTTCAATTTCGTGTTCGGACCGATGACGGCGCTCGACGCAAGCACGAAGACCATCACCGTGGGCGCGGTGCTCTCCGCCACTGACAACGACGAGGTGCTGCCCGAGCGCCGCATCGCCTACGGTTCGCTGGTGCTCGCGGTCGGCAGTACCTCGAACTATTTCGGCGTCCCGGGCGCGAAGGAGCACACGATTTCCCTGAACGCCACCGAGGACGCCGAACGCTTCCGCCTGCGCATGCTGCGCCTGATGCTGGCCGCCGAGCAAGAGCGCGAGGAGGGCGGGGCCGCCGGGCTGGACGTGGTGATCATCGGCGGCGGCGCCACCGGCGTGGAACTGGCGGCCGAGCTGCGCGAAGCGTCCAGCGCCTACGTCAACTACGGTTTCGACCAGCTCGACGGCAAGCGCGACGTGCGCATCACCATCCTCGAAGGCGCCCCGCGCGTGCTGGCGCCGTTGCCGGAAAAGGTATCAAGCGCTGCGACAGACCTGCTGGGCAAGCGCGGCATCCGGGTGGTCACCGACTGCCGGGTCACCCAGATCGACGCCGACCGGGTGATCGACAAGGACGGCAAGGTCTATCCCGCCAATCTGTGCGTGTGGGCGGCCGGAATCAAGGCGCCCGACCTCCTGGGCTCGCTGGGCCTGCCGACCGCCAGGGGCGGCCAGGTCGAGGTCGATGCCCACCTGCGCGTGAAAGGCGCGGTCGACATCTACGCGCTGGGCGATTGCGCCGCCTGCGTCGACGGCAAGGGCAATGCGGTGCCGCCGCGCGCCCAGGCCGCCCACCAGCAGGCCGATTATCTGGTCACGACCTTCCTGCGCAAGGCCAAGGGCCATGGTCCGCAGGAGCGGCCGTACGAATACCGCGACTACGGTTCGCTGGTGTCGGTGGGCCGCTCCACGAGCGTGGGCAGCCTGATGGGTTCATTGCGCGGCGCCAGCTGGTTCGTGCAGGGCACCATGGCGCGCCTGATGTACACCAGCCTGCACCTGATGCACCACCGCGCGGTGCTCGGCACCATGCGCACCGGGGTACTGGCGCTGGCGCGCTTCCTGGTACGGCGCGCGACGCCGCTGGTGAAACTGCACTAGGGGTTGTAGGGTGGGGGGGGGGACACAGCACAGCACGGGTTTGGAGCCCCCCCCCCCCCCACACCACGGGG
>NZ_JBKBOV010000050.1:29067-35962 GCF_046293535.1 Massilia sp.
GCTCTCGCTGTTGGGTGGGT
Source organism: Massilia sp. (assembly GCF_046293535.1). Lineage (NCBI taxonomy): Bacteria > Pseudomonadati > Pseudomonadota > Betaproteobacteria > Burkholderiales > Oxalobacteraceae > Massilia > Massilia sp. Next base: position 29,088 of record NZ_JBKBOV010000050.1, read on the forward strand.
GGGGCGCCCCCACAACACCCGCCCCCCCCCCCCCCCCCCCCCCCCACCCTACGGACTCACGAGGATTCAGCCGGCGGGCGCCTGCTTCGGCAAGGTCATGCGCAGCACCGCGCCGCCGTTCTCTCCGGCGGCCAGCTCCAGCGTGCCGCCCAGGAAGCGCGCGCGTTCGCGCAGCAGGCGCAGGCCGTGGCAGCTGGTCGATTCCAGCACCCTGGCAGGGTCCGGCAGGCCGCGGCCGTTGTCGCGCACGGTCAGCATCACTTGCTCGCCGTCGTCATCCAGGATCACGTCGACCTCGGTGGCGCGCGCATGGGCGGCCACGTTGCGCAGGCCTTCCTCGACGCAGCGCAGCAGCACCACGCCCTGGGTGCGGGTATAGGATTCGTCCTCGTCGGGCAGGCTGGTGCGCGCCTTGAAGCCGTGGGCGGCCGCGAACCCCGGCACCAGTTCGGCCAGCGCGGCCTTCAGGCCGAGGAACTCCAGCTTGTCGTTCCACAGCTCGAGCTGCATCTTGCGGTTGGTTTCGATGATGTTGGCGAGCAGCCCTTTCATCTGGGCGGCGCGGTCGCGCATGGCCTGGCTCTCGGCCGGGATGTGCTGGCTGAGCAGGGCGAGGTGCATGGTCAGCGCCGTCATCGACGAGCCCAGGCTGTCATGGAGCTGGCGCGCCAGCAGGCGGCGCTCCTCGTCCCAGCAGGCGGCGAGGTAGCCCAGCATCTCGGTGAGTTCAGCGGTGCGGTCCGCGGCCGGCGCCGTCGAGGCGACTGCGGCGGCGGGCTGCTGATGTGCCGGTTCGGTCATCGTAGGCTCGGTTAAATGTTTCCCCAAATCATACAACAGTTGGCGCGGAGGCGGCGCGCGAGCCGGGTGAATTGTAGCGGCCGGGCGACCGGAAACAGCGTGCGCTGCCGTACAGTCGCGTTGGCGGTTTCGGGCGAAGCTTGGGGCGTGGCGATACCACTTTATCAATAACCGGGGGTAATACAAATGACGACCGCAAACAAATCGCAGGATGCCATCACGCTGCTCACCGCGCAGCACCGCGAAGTCCATGAGATGTTCGAGAAGTTCGAGAACATGACCGACCGCGCCAAGGTCAGCAAGAAAAAACTCGCCGACGAGATCTGCCAGGCGCTCATCATGCACACCACGATCGAGGAAGAGATCCTGTATCCGGCGGTGCGCGAAGCGACCGAGGAAACCGAGGACATGGTCGACGAGGCCGTCGTCGAGCACGCGTCGGCCAAGGACCTGATCGCCCAGATCCAGGAAATGGACCCGGGCGACGACCTGTACGACGCCAAGGTGAAGGTGCTGGGCGAACTGGTCGACCACCACGTCGAGGAAGAAGAGAAGGAGATGTTCCCGAAGATGAAGGAACTGAAGCTGGACCTGCAGGCGCTCGGCCAGGAGATGGCGGCGCGGGCCGCCGAACTGGCGTAATAGCCTGTCTGTCCCGGCCCAGCCGGGACCGTCGACAGGGCAGGGCGCACGCCCGCGGGCGCGGGAAACTCAGGCCACGTCGGCCTGGGCCGGCGTCGGCGCCAGCGCCTCCAGCAACTGTTCCATGCCGACCGGCTTGACCAGATGCTGGTCGAAGCCCGCTTCCATCACCCGGCGCTTGTCTTCGGCCAGTCCGTAGCCGGTCAGTGCGATCAGGCGGATGTGGCGGGTGGCCGGGTCGCGCCGCAGGCGGCGCGCCACTTCGTAGCCGTCGATGCCGGGCAGGCCGATATCGACCAGCGCCGCGGCCGGGCGTCCCGCCAGCGCGGCCGCCACGCCCTGCAGCCCGTCGGCGGCGGTGTCGACCGGGAAGCCATGGGCGGCCAGCATGGTCGCCATCATCTCGCGGCCGTCTTCATTGTCTTCGATCAGGAGCACCGCGGGCTTGCCGGTGCCGTCGCCGAGCGGCGGCTGCGGGTGTGCCGGCGCCGCCACCGGTTCGGTGCGCGGCAGGCGGATCATGAAGGTGCTGCCGCTGCCGTTGCCGTCGCTGGCGGCGCTGACGCTGCCGCCATGCAACTCGACCAGGCGGCGCACCAGCGACAGGCCGATACCCAGGCCGCCCTGCGAGCGGTCGATCGAAATCGCTCCCTGCACGAACACGTCGAACACGTGCGGCAGCAGTTCCTCGGGAATGCCAACCCCGCTGTCGCACACCGTCAGCACGACGTCCTCGCCCGACTGCGCCACCCCGACGTCGATGCTGCCGCCGGCGGGCGTGTACTTGAGCGCGTTGTCCAGCAGGTTGGTGAGGATTTGTTCGAGGCGGGTCGGGTCGCCGTCGACCCAGCCCGGCGCCAGGTCGGTGCTGAAGCGGTAGCCGGCGGTGCGGCCGGTGGCGCGCAGGGTCTCGAGGCAGCCGGACACCAGGTTCGACAAGTCGGTCGGCTTGCGCGACAACAGGATTTTTCCAGACATCGCGCGCGACAGGTCGAGCAGGTCGTCGACGATGCGCGACAGGTGCTGGCTCTGGCGCTGGATGATCTGCTTGGCGCGGGCCACGGTCTCGGCGTTGGCGCCGGCCATGCCGATCAGCGAGGAAGCGCTGCTGATCGCCGACAGCGGGTTGCGCAGCTCGTGGCCGAGCATGGCGAGGAATTCGTCCTTGGCGTGGCTCTTGCGTTCGGCGTCGCGGCGTTCTTCCATCTCGCGCACCAGGCGGCGGTTGGTCGCGGTCAGCTCGGTGGTGCGCTGCGAGAGCTTCTCGGCCTGGCGCTTGAGCTGCTCGTTCTTCATCGCCAGCGCTACGAACACCGAGACCTTGGCGTGCAGGATCTGCGGGATCACCGGGGTGAACAGGAAGTCGGCGGCGCCGCGCTGGTAGGCCTTCAGGCGGTCGATCTCGTCGGCCAGGAAGGCGGTCACGAAGATGATCGGGATGTCCGCCGAGCGCGCGCGCTGGTGGATCGCCTCGGCGGTCTCGAAGCCGTCCATTCCCGGCATGTTCACGTCGAGCAGGATCACGGCGAAATCGTGGAGCAGCACCTGGCGCAGGGCCTCCTGGCCGGAGCGGGCCGAGTGCACTGTGTAGTTGCTTTCATCCGCCCACTGGTCGAGCAGGCTCGTCAGCGCTAGCAAGCTGGCGGCGTCGTCGTTGACGACCAGAATCTTGGGTTTGTCAGTGTGTGCCACGATGGTTCGCTGTGCTTTCCCTAAAGGTCGTGCCCTTAGGAAAGATCATACCAAACAAGATTGTTACGGTTAAAAAATCACTGTAATAACAAAGAATGATATCACGGGCAATTTAAGTGCAGACAGGCAAAACTCAATCGTGCGCATCCTGACATGTACGGTGCCGCACATACGGCGCCAGTCGGCTATGCGATAGTGGATTCGTCCAGTTCAACCGTATCAAATCGAGGACGGGGCTGCCTATATGAAAGGACAGATAATGAATATCGACTCTATCGTAAATCAAGACTATCACGGTAAATCCTTCCGTGACCTCGTCAATTCTCCGCTGACCGCCCTCAACAGCGTCACCGAGCAGCAGGCCAGCGCCTTTGCTGCCGCCGGCGTGCACACGATCGGCGATCTCGCCAACATGAAGATCGTCAACTACGCCATCGCCATCAAGGCCCTGTCCAGCTGCGAAGGCGCCTCGGGCACGGAGCAGGCCAGGGAAGATTTGCTCGACGACGCCGTCGAGATGACCTTCCCGGCCAGCGACCCGGTGTCGGTGCAGTCCAGCATCACCCGCATCGAGGTGGCGCCGGACAAGGTCGACGCCAGCCGCGACCACCAGGCCGCGCAGGCGATCGAATCGCACAGCGAAGAGCTGCTGCGTTCCGCGGAAATCAATACCAGGTATCTGCAGAAGGACGAAGGCGGGAACCGCTGATCGATCGGCGGTTGTTGCTTCCATGACGGGCCACGGGCGGCGGGAGCTGCCGGTGGCCTGTTTGTTTTGGTGCGCGCCGACGCTGGATTCCCGCCTGCGCGGGAACGACGTGCCAATGCTACTGGTAGTGGGAGCCAGTTCGATGTGTTGGGCGAAAACCGTCATGCCCGCCACTGGCGGCCACGACTCCCGGCCGAGGCCGGGATTTAACCCTGCGTGAGGATGGCGTGGCTGGCGCGCAGCGCCGCTTACCGATGCGCCGCCGTCTCCACGGCTGGATTCGCCGCCGGCATCTTGCTTGCCGCCTGGCGGTTCGCCGCCGGCGAGCAGAAACGGTTCTTGCCGGCGCGCTTGGCTTCGTACAGCGCGTAGTCGGCGATGCTGATCAATGCATCGACCGATTCGGCGTCGTCCGGGTAGATGCTGATGCCGATCGAGGTCGACAGGCGCAGGGTCAGGTCGTTGATGAAATAGGGCTCGGACACGGCTTCGACCAGCTTGGCGGCCGGTCCCTGGGCGTCGGCCAGGCTGTGGATCTCGCCCAGCACCACCATGAATTCGTCGCCGCCCAGGCGCGCCACCGTGTCTTCCTTGCGCGAGTTCGCCAGCAGGCGCTGCGACACCATCTTGAGGATGTCGTCGCCATAGGCATGGCCATAGGTGTCGTTGATCGCCTTGAAACCGTCCAGGTCGAGGTACATGATCGCGGCCTTGGTATGGCTGCGGTTGGCGTGCTGGAGCGCGGTCTCGATGCGGTCTTCGAGCAGGCGGCGGTTGGGCAGGCCGGTGAGGGCGTCGTGCAGCGCCAGTTCCTGCTGCGCGCGGCTGTACTGCGCCAGCTCCTTGTAGAGCAGGCGCACTTCCAGCATGTTGTGGATGCGTTTGTGCACTTCCAGCAGGTCGAAGGGCTTGCTGATGAAGTCGCGGGCGCCGGCTTCCAGCGCGGCGATCTTGAAGCTCGGCTGGGCGGTCAGGGCCAGCACCGGCAGGTAGCCGCCCTGTTCGATTTCCTTCAATCCCTTCATGACCTGGAAGCCGTTCAGGCCCGGCATTTGCAGGTCGAGCAGGATCAGGTCGTAGTTGTGCTCGCGATGCAGCGGGCATACCTGCTCGGGCAGCATCGTCGAACTGACACAGGTGTAGCCTTCCTCGCGCAATATCTCTTCCATCAGCTCGATATTGTCGGGCGAGTCGTCGACCACCAGGATCTTCGCGTTCAAAATGTCTTGTCTGCTCGGCATGCTCGTTCTCTTCTACGCTGTCGGTAACGTGTGCCATTTCCTTTTGGAATGGACACCTCCCATCTCTTCATAGTCTAGCAAAAGCCTAAAAATTTCTTGTAGGACAGCGCCGCGTGTCCGGGTAGGATCATTATCGACCATGGGCGCGTGCTCCGCCATTCACCATCTGTGCAGTCGGCACCGCTACCGAAGCGACCGCGGCGATGAGCTCTCCCGGTTCGACCGGCTTCGAAATATGGGTCGAAAATCCCGCTTCCAGCGCCTTCAGCCGGTCTTCCGGACGGGCAAAGGCGGTCAGGGCGATGGCCGGCAGCTGGCCGCCGGCCTCGCGCGGCAGGGCGCGCACCCAGCCGATCAGTTCGAATCCGTCGACTTCGGGCATGCCCAGGTCGCTCACCAGCACGTCCGGCCGGTCGGCGCGCAAGGCGTCGAAGGCTTCGCGCGCGCTGGCGGCCACCCGCACCCGGGCATGGCAATCGGTCAGGATGCGCGCGATCAGCTCGCGGCCGTCGCGCGCGTCGTCCACCACCAGCACCGTCAGCCCGGCCAGGTCGCGCACGGCGCCGTCGAGCGGCTCCGGCGCCGGCGCGGGCGCCGGTGCTGCGCGTGCCGGACGGCTGGCGGCGGCCGGCAGCTCGGCGCGCGGCAACTCGATCGTGAAGCTGGCGCCCAGGCCCTCGCCGGCGCTCTCGGCGCGCACGGTGCCGCCGTGCTGCTCGACCAGGTGCTTGACGATCGACAAGCCCAGGCCCAGGCCGCCATGCCGGCGCGTCATCGACGCGTCTTCCTGGCGGAAGCGCTCGAACACGTGGGTGATGAATTCCGGACGGATCCCGACGCCGTCGTCGCGCACGGTGATCGCCACCACCTTGCCGCCCTCGGTATCGCGTTCCCTGACCTCGACCGCCACCAGGCCGTCGCGCGGGGTGAACTTGATCGCATTCGACAGCAGGTTCCAGATGACCTGCTGCAAGCGGCCGGTGTCGCCGGCCACCAGGGCGCCCGGTGCCAGGTAGTGTTTCTCGATGGCGATGCGCTTGGCGTCGGCGGCCGGGCGCACGGTCTCGACGGCGGCGTCGATGAAGCTGCTTGGGGCGATCGCCTGCATGTCGAGCAACACCTTGCCCGAGGTGATGCGGCTCATGTCGAGCAGGTCCTCGATCAGCTGGGCCTGGGCGCGCGCGTTGCGTTCGATGGTCGAGAGGCCGCGCTGGAGGTCGGCGCCGTCGCGGCTGCCGCGGCGCAGCACCTGCGACCAGCCGAGGATCGCCGACAGCGGCGTGCGCAATTCGTGCGACAAGGTGGCCAGGAACTCGTCCTTCATCTGGCTGCTGCGCTCGGCCTCGGCGCGCGCCTCGCGTTCGCTCTCGAGCAGCACCTTGCGCTCCTCGGCGGCGCGGCGGGTGGCTTCGTACAGGCGGGTATTGTCGACCGCGATCGCGGACTGGGCCGCGATGCCGCGCACGATGCGCTCGCTGCGCTCGGTGAACACGCCGGGCTCCGGATGGCCGAAGAACATGGTGCCGAGCAGCTCGCCCGAGCGCGCAGCCACCGGCACCGCCATGTAGCTGCGCACCGCCGGATGCCCGGCCGGCAAGCCGAATTGCGGCGCGCTGCCGGCATAGCGCGCATCGAGCGCGATGTCGTCGATGCGCACCAGGCCCGCGGGGCGCAGTTCCGGCGGATACAGCGTGCCGACGCGCGGTTCGCCGAAGCTCTGGAACTCGCTCGAGGTGGCCCCGGACAGCGTGACCATCGTGAACAGGGTGCCGTCGCCTTCCTGGCCGTAG
>NZ_JBKBOV010000051.1:0-32999 GCF_046293535.1 Massilia sp.
GGCCGGCGCATGGCCAGCGGCGGCGCTTGCGGCAAGCGCCGCCGGCTGCTCGGCGCCGCCCTGCCCGGGACGGAAGGCCAGCATGCGCAGCAGGGTCATGGTGAAGCCCGCGTATTCGTCGGGCGCCAGGCCGATCTCGTTGCGACCGTGCACCGCGATCTGGTAATACAACTGCACTTCCTGCGCATCGAAAGCCTGGGCCAGGCGCAGGATGTCGTTCAGTTCCGGCAGGTCTTGCGGCACCGCAGAGGGCACCGACTGCGCCAGCGCGATCCGGTGCAGCAAGGTGCCGAGGTCCTGCAGCGCGCCGTTGTACGACAGGCTGCGGCTGGCCATCTCGTCGGCCACGGCCATCAGGTCGGCGCCGTCCTGCGCCAGCAGCGCGTCCAGCAGGCGCACCAGGTAGGACTGGTCGAGCGCGCCCAGCATGCCCTGCACCGCATCCAAGGTGACCTGGCCGGCGGCATAGGCGATGGCCTGGTCGGTCAGCGACAGCGCATCGCGCATCGAGCCGTGGGCGCCTTGCGCCAGCAGGCGCAGGGCCGGCTGCTCATAGGTGACGCCTTCCTGGCCGAGGATGTTTTCCAGGTGGCCCACGATGTGACCCGGCGGCATCTGCTTGAGGTTGAACTGCAGGCAGCGCGACAGCACCGTGACCGGGATCTTCTGCGGGTCGGTGGTCGCGAGGATGAATTTCACGTGCGGCGGCGGTTCCTCGAGCGTTTTCAGCATCGCGTTGAACGCGTGGTTGGTGAGCATGTGCACCTCGTCGATCATGTAGACCTTGAAGCGCGCATTGCTCGGCGCGTACACCGCCTGCTCCAGCAGTTGGGCCATCTCGTCCACGCCGCGGTTGGACGCCGCGTCCATCTCGATGTAGTCGACGAAGCGCCCGGCATCGATCGCGCGGCAGGCTTCGCACACACCGCAGGGTTCGGCCGTGATCCCGCCCTGCCCGTCCGGGCCGACACAGTTGAGCGACTTGGCCAGGATGCGCGACAGCGTCGTCTTGCCGACCCCGCGCGTTCCCGTGAACAGGTAGGCGTGGTGCAGGCGGCCCGTTTTCAGCGCATGGGTCAGCGCACGGACGACGTGCTCCTGGCCGACCAGCGTTTCGAAGTTCTTGGGACGGTATTTGCGGGCGAGGACTTGATAGGACATGCCGGGATTTTACCGCAGTTGGCGACTGCCGCGAACATTCCGCGGCAGTGCTTCATGGCAACTACAGTAATTCCGGGGTACCCGGCGCTCCTGCCGGGGCCGCTTGGGTCCGGCCCAGGCGGAAGGCGCCCACCACCTGCGCCAGGCGCTCTGCCTGGGCAGCCAGCCGCCCCGCGGCATCGGCCGCTTCTTCGACCCGCCCAGTATTGCCGCGCGTAACCGCATCCATGTCCTGCATGGCCTGTCCGATGGCGGCGATGCCGCCGGCCTGATCGCGGCTGGCGTCGCTGATCTCGGCGATCAGGCTCGACACTTTACGCACCCCGCCGACCACCTCCTCCATGGTCTGGCCAGCCTGCTGCGCCAGGGCGCTGCCGGCGCTGACCTGCGCGCTGGACGCCTCGATCAGCCCCTTGATCTCGCGCGCCGCGGTCGCCGAGCGCTGCGCCAGGTTGCGCACCTCGCTGGCGACGACCGCGAAGCCACGCCCCTGCTCGCCCGCGCGCGCGGCCTCCACGGCGGCGTTCAGGGCCAGGATATTGGTCTGGAATGCGATGCCGTCGATGACCGCGATGATGTCGCCGATCCGGCGCGACGAGGCATCGATGGCCTGCATCCTGTCGACGACCTGCGCCACCACCTGGCCGCCGCGCACCGCCACTTCCGATGCGCTGCCGGCCAGTTCGCTGGCAAGGCGTGCATTCTCGGCATTCTGGTCGACCGAGCCGGTGAGCTGCGACATCGACTTCACCGTGGCATGGATGGCCGCCGCCTGTTCGCCCGTGCGCGCGGCCAGTTCCGCGTTGGTCCGAGCGATCTCGGACGAGGTCGCGGCAGTGGCCCGGGCGCCTTGCTGGACCCGCCCCATGGCTTCCTGCAACAGGCCGACCATGCCTTGCAGCGCGCGTCCGCTGTTGCTCGACGCGGGCAGCAACTCGGGGTCGAGGCTGATCGTGCCCGCTTCTCCCCGCATGAGCTTGACGCTCGTGCTCAATTCGGCCGACTGCAGCGCGTCGCGCCGCAGCAAGCGGGCCAGGTAGCACAGCAGTGCGCTCTCCGCCACGACGTAGGCGGCGTGCACCAGCACCATGCCGAGACCCGGCTCGGCCAGGCAACGCACGCCGAAGCCGAGTTCCTGCAGGTAGTTGAACGACAGGTGATGCAACGCCACGACCGCGGCAGCGACGACGATGACCGCCCAGTCGCGGTAGCACAGCAGGAAGGCGAGCAGGACGAAGATACCGAAATGCAGTTCGGTCTGCCCTGCAGCCTGGTGGATGTGGAGCGCGCTGAAGACCATGAGCGCCACGGCCACGCTCATCCGGCTTGCCCTGCTGCCGCCGGCGAACAGCACCAGCACCGTCGGAATCGCCGCTGCCGGCAGGCCGACCAGCAAGGCCCAGGACAGGGTGTCGTACATGCTCGACAAGGCAAGCGCCATCGCGAACAGGCCCCAGAGGATCCCCGCCATCAGGCGATCCGCACGCAGATAGTGCTGGTGAAGCGAGACGCGATGTTCCATGATCAGGCAAGTCCTCCGTATGTACGATACGAAGGATTTAATCAAGAAAAATTCCTTATGGCAACTAAGCGCGTCAAATATGACAATTTTCTATGCCCACCCGTCGACTAAACGCAACAATTGGTGAGAATCTTCGCGAGCGATGAAGAAAAAATGCCGAAAACAGACGAACGCAAATCTGCCGCGGACGCTGCGAGCCAGGATTGAAAAGTACGTGTGGGGGGAGAAAGAGAAAGGAAGAGGCGAGCCTGATCTGCGGCACTTGCGGTGAACGGCTTTGGCTGCTTCGTTCCCGACCTGACCAGGTAAACCATGCCACAATGCGCAGGGGCCCGCCAGCAAGCATTATACCCGACCCCACCGTTTTTGGGGCCGGATCTTGCAAAGCCTATGCGCGATCCTTCAGCAAGGCCAGCAAGGCATGCGCGCCCGCTTCGGACGAGGCCGGATTCTGTCCCGTGACGAGCAAGCCGTCCGTCACGACGTAGGGCTGCCAGTCATCCGTCTTGCTGTACTGGCCACCATTTTTCACCAGCATATCCTCGACCAGGAAAGGCACCACCTCGGTCAGGCCGACGGCAGCCTCTTCCGTGTTGGTGAATCCGGTCACGCGCTTGCCCTTGACCAGCAGATCGCCGTCCACTCCCTTGACCTGCGCCAGCACACCAGGCGCATGGCAGACCGCCGCCACCGGCTTGCCGGCGCCGATCATGGCTTCGATCAGGCGGATCGAGTCGCCATCCTGGGCCAGGTCCCACAAGGGACCGTGGCCGCCTGGATAGAACACGGCGTCGAAGTCCTGCGCGCGCACGCTGGACAAGGTAACGGTATCGGCCAGCGCCGCCTGTGCCTGCGGGTCGGCGCGGAAGCGCCGGGTCGCTTCGGTCTGCGCATCGGGCTCGTCGCTCTTCGGGTCGAGCGGCGGCTGCCCGCCTTTGGGCGAGGCCAGCGTCAGGGTCGCGCCCGCATCCTTGAATACATAATAGGGAGCGGCGAATTCCTCCAGCCAGAAACCGGTTTTCTTGCCGGTGTCGCCGAGGCGGTCGTGCGAGGTCAGCACCATCAGGATGTTCATCGTGCCTCCATGTGCATGGTAGTCAACAGGGTCAAAAGCGCAGTCTAGCCGCCCCCAGCCCCGCACGCCGCACGCCAGCCCCGGCTCCTACAGGCCGAGCTGCCCCCAGATGTCGTCCACGCGCGCCTTCACTTGCGGCGTCATGGCGATCGGCGTGCCCCACTCGCGGTTGGTCTCGCCCGGCCACTTGTTGGTGGCGTCGATGCCCATCTTGCTGCCCAGCCCACTGATCGGGGAGGCGAAGTCGAGGTAGTCGATCGGCGTGTTGTCGACCATGACGGTGTCGCGGGTCGGGTCGACCCGGGTCGTGATGGCCCAGATGACTTCCTTCCAGTCGCGCACGTCGACGTCCTCGTCGACCACCACGATGAACTTCGTATACATGAACTGGCGCAGGAAACTCCAGACCCCGAACATCACGCGCTTGGCGTGGCCGGCGTACTGCTTCTTCATCTGCACCACCGCCATCCGGTAGCTGCAGCCTTCCGGCGGCAGGTAGAAGTCGGTGATCTCGCTGAACTGCTTCTGCAGCAGCGGAATGAACACCTCGTTCAGGGCCACGCCCAGCACCGCCGGCTCGTCGGGCGGCTTGCCGGTGTAGGTGGAGTGATAGATCGGATCGCGCCGCATCGTGATGCGGTCGATGGTAAACACCGGGAAGCTGTCCTGCTCGTTGTAATAGCCGGTGTGGTCGCCATACGGACCTTCGAGCGCATGCTCGAAGCCGGACGGGTGGTTCGCGTCCGGGTAGATATGCCCTTCCAGCACGATCTCGGCGGACGCGGGCACCCGCAGCTCGCTGCCGATGGCCTTGGTGAGCACGGTGCGCTGGCCGCGCAGCAGGCCGGCGAACTGGTATTCGGACAAGCTGTCCGGCACCGGGGTGACGGCGCCCAGGATGGTGGCCGGATCGGCTCCCAGCGCCACTGCCACCGGATAGGGCTTGCCCGGATTGGCCAGGGCATGCTCGCGGAAATCGAGGGCGCCGCCGCGGTGCGCCAGCCAGCGCATGATCACCTTGTTCCGGCCCAGCACCTGCTGGCGGTAGATGCCCAGGTTCTGGCGCTTCTTGTGCGGCCCCTTGGTAATCACCAGGCCCCAGGTGATCAGGGGAGCGACGTCGCCCGGCCAGCAGTGCTGGATCGGCAGGCGCGCCAGGTCGACGTCCTGTCCTTCCCAGACGACTTCGTGGCACGGGGCGCCCTTCACCTCTTTCGGCGCCATGTCCCAGACCGCCTTGACCAGGGAACCCAGGCCCATGACGTCCTTGAAGCCCTTGGGCGGTTCAGGCTCCTTCAGGCGCGACAGCACGTGCCCGATATTGCGCAGTTCGGTGACGCTGTCGGCGCCCATGCCCAGCGCCACCCGGCGCGGAGTGCCGAACAGGTTGCCCAGTACTGGAATCGTGTGTCCAGCCGGTTTCTGGAATAGCAGCGCAGGGCCCTCGGCGCGCAGGGTACGGTCGCAGATCTCCGTCATCTCGAGGTGGGGCGACACCGGCACGCCAACGTGTTTCAGCTCGCCCATGCGTTCGAGCTGCGCCATAAAGTCCCGCAAATCTGAATATTTCATCAAGTTTTGATCGTAATCTCGTCAATAGAAGCTGGTTCAAGGCACCATGCCAAGTAGCTGATTTAGCAAGACTTTTCAAAATTTCGTCTCGGCAATCAGAACTAAAAGTAATAAGAGCGGTTCGTGCTAGGGTTGACTTGGTATAAGTGAGCCACTAGAATCCGTCCTACTTGATGAGGCAGGCAGTCTTTCTGACATGATTTTAGCTGTTCTCATGCATTCACGGGGTCGGGGCCCCACATGACATTTTAGGAGTGTTTTCACTGGGCGTCTGCCCACTCCCCCGAGACAGTTGTTGAGCCACTGGTTCCACCCGCACGGGTTTCAAAGCAGCCAGCTGTAGCAAGGCAATGACGGCGTTAGTCGGCCGCAAGGCGGCGACCTACGATATTTCTGATGCACGGCATTCAGTAACCCGACACAGCGTTTACACGGTGTGACAGGGGTTCTTTTTGCCGCGACAAGGGGAATTCGATGATCCATCGTTTCATCACGAACGCAAGGTTCGTGCAATCCATGGCCAGCCAGCCAGTCACGTGGTCTTCCGTGAGCAAAGCGGCACGCGGTGTATTCAATACCGCACGCAACACCCTGACCGTATTCGGTCTCTCCGCAGTCGCGATGCTCGCCCTGCTCTATACCAACGAAGACGTCGCCAAGCGCGTCTCGGACATGTTGCATCCAGAACCGGAAGTCGTGGTCGTCGCCCAGGCGGCGCCAGCCCCGGCCCCGGCCCCGGCGCCGGTCGCCGCCGACGTTGCCGAAGCCGTCGAGATCACCCATGCCAGCGCCCAGCACCTCGGCGACAGCAAGCAGCAGCAATGGGTCACTTCCTGGCTGAGCAAGCGCTACCGCGTCGCCAGCGATGCCGCCAACATGCTGGTCTCGACCGCCTACATGACGGCGCACGAAGTCAAGCTGGATCCGCTCCTGATCCTGGCCGTGATGGCGATCGAATCGGGCCTGAACCCGTTCGCCGAAAGCCCGATGGGCGCCAAGGGCTTGATGCAAGTCATGGCCAAGGTCCATCACGACAAGTTCGAACAGGTGGGCGGCCAGCAGGCGGCCCTGAATCCGGTCGCCAACATCAAGGTCGGCGCCCTGATCCTGAAAGACTACGTCAAGCGCACCGGTTCCATCGAAGGCGGCCTGAAGACCTATGTCGGCGCGGCCGACCTGGAAACCGATTCCGGCTACGGCGCCAAGGTGCTGGCCGAATACAAGAAGCTCAAGCAGGTTGCCAAGGGTCACAAGGTTCCGACCACCAACCCGCGTCCGCTGCCGCAGACGACGGTCGTCAAGCAGGCTCCTGCCGCCAACCCGACCGAGGCGCCGGCCGCCGCGCCGGCCAAGGCCGAGAACCACGCTTCGGAAGCGCTGGCGACCCTGTAAGCCGGGCAGAAAACACTCCTCACCGACACCACCGCCTCGTGCGGTGGTTTTTTTTTGCACCGGCAGTTCGTAGGGTGGACAAAAAAAAACCACCGGCAGGACCAGTGGCTTCTATATAGAGAGGCGTTCCGGATCAGCGGCGCGCGTCCGCTCCCACCTCGTCCGGGCGCAGGGTCGAGGCCAGCTTGTCCAGCACGCCGTTGACGTACTTGTGGCCGTCGATGCCGCCGAAGGACTTGGTCAGCTCGACCGCTTCGTTGATCACGACGCGGTAGGGGATCTCCGGGTGGTTCTTCAGCTCGTAGGCGCCCAGCAGCAGCACGCCGTGCTCGATCGGCGACAGCTCGGCCACGCCGCGGTCGATCAGCGGCGCGATGACTTCGCGCAGCTCGACCGAGGTGGCGATGGCGCCGTTCAGCAGTTCGCTGAAGAACTCGCCGTCGGCCTTGTCGAAGCCGTGGGCGCCGCGGATGTTGGTGACGACCGTGCGAGCCGGTTCGTTGTTGAGCAGCCATTGGTACAGGCCCTGCAGCGCGAACTCGCGCGCGCGGTGGCGCGGCGTGCGGTTCTTGCTCGGGTTGGCGTGCGTGGTCTTGTCGGTCATGTGGTTTCCTTTACTGCTTATTGTCGCTTTTATTCTTCCTCGGCCTGCAGCTCTTCCAGCGCGAACAGCAGGTTCGACATCTCGACCGCGACGCGCGCCGCGTCGGCGCCCTTCTCGGCCATGCGGGCTTCGGCCTGCTCGTCGTTCTCGGTGGTGAGGATGGCGTTGGCGATCGGCATGCCGTAGTCCAGGCCGATGCGGGTGATGCCCGCGCCCGATTCGTTCGACACCAGCTCGAAATGGTAGGTCTCGCCGCGGATCACCGCGCCCAGCGCGATCAGCGCGTCGAACTGCTGGGTCTCGGCCATTTTCTGCAGGGCCAGCGGCACTTCCAGCGCACCCGGCACGGTGATGTGGAGGATGTCCTCGTCGGCCACGCCCAAGCGCTTCAGTTCGGCCAGGCAGGACGACAGCAGGCCGTGGCCGATGTCGGCGTTGAACCGTGCCTGCACGATGCCGATGCGCAGGCCTTCACCCGCCAGATTGCTTTCAAAAGTTCCTACCGTCATGGCTGACCTCTTCTTCTCGATTGGTATGTATATATAGTAGTGTGATTTGCCGTCCGGACGCGCCGCGTCACGCGGTCGGCTGCGGCAGGTAGCCGGTGACTTCCAGGTCGAAGCCGGTCATCGACGGCATCTTGCGCGGATTGGCCAGCAACTGCATCTTGCCGACGCCGAGGTTGCGCAGGATCTGGGCGCCGATGCCGTAAGTGCGCAGGTCCATCGAGGCCGCGCGCGCGCTCCTCGCGCTGGTGTCGCGCGGGGCGAACTGGGCGAACAGCTGCTCGGCGGTCTCGCCGCAGTTCAGCAGCACGATGGCGCCGCAATCGCGGCCCTTGATGGCCTTCATGGCCGAGGCCAGGTCCCAGGAGTGGGTCGACGCGCAGTCGCCCAGCACATCGAGGATCGACACCGGCTGGTGCACGCGCACCAGGGCTTCCTTGTCGCGCGACAGTTCACCGTGCACCAGGGCCAGGTGGGCCGCGCCGCTCGGCTTGTCGCGGTAGGCGACCAGCTTGAACTCGCCGTACGGGGTGCCGAGCGGGCGCTCGGCCACGCGCTCGACCAGGCTTTCGTTCTGGCTGCGGTAATGGATCAGGTCGGCGATGGTGCCGATCTTCAGCTTGTGCTCCCTGGCGAATTCGATCAGGTCGGGCAGGCGCGCCATGGTGCCGTCTTCCTTGATGATCTCGCAGATCACCGAGGCCGGGGTCAGGCCGGCCATCTCGGTCAGGTCGCAGCCGGCTTCGGTATGGCCGGCGCGCATCAGGACGCCGCCCTTCTGGGCGCGCAGCGGGAAGATGTGGCCCGGCTGCACCAGGTCGTCCGGCGTCGTGCCCTTGTTCACGGCCACCTGGATGGTGCGTGCGCGGTCGGCGGCGGAAATGCCGGTGGTGACGCCCTCGGCCGCTTCGATCGACACCGTGAAGTTGGTGCCGAAGGAGGTCCCGTTCTTCGACGTCATCATCGGCAGCGCCAGTTCGTCGCAGCGCTCTTCGGTCAGGGTCAGGCAGACCAGGCCGCGCGCGTGGCGGATCATGAAATTGATCGCTTCCGGGGTGACGAAATCGGCGGCAAGCACCAGGTCGCCCTCGTTCTCGCGGTCTTCTTCATCGACAAGAATGACCATGCGGCCGGCGCGCAATTCGGCAACGATTTCCTCGGTGCTGGAGATAGACATACGGATTCCTTGAAACGGGAGTTTTGCACAATCCGCTATTTTAAAGGATTTACCGCCGTTCAACCGAGCGCTGGCGATACTCCTCAGCACAACACTGTGAATTCGTCAACGGGCGTTGCCATAAGGCAACATGCAACAATTCGCGTATTTTCATGGGGTGAGAATTGCTAAGCTAAGTTTCCGACACGCAACAAAGAGCGCGTCCAAGCACGACTCGATTATGATAATGACATTGCGGCCACATGTGGTGCCGAGGCCTTTCCCCGGCGCTACAGGGCCATTTCCTGGAGTAGACATGGCGGTCGTTCCGCATTCGTTCAGCCGCAACCTGCTTTCGCAAGCGAGGCAGGACTGATGGCCACGATTCTGATCGTCGACGACCGGCCGAGCAACCGCGCCTTCCTGAACGCCCTGCTCGGCTTCACCGGGCACCGCCTGCTCGATGCGCAAGACGGGGCCCAGGCGCTGGCGCTGGCGCGCGCCCAGCGTCCCGACCTGATCATTACCGACATCCTGATGCCCGTCATGGACGGCTACGAACTGGTGCAGCAACTACGCCAGGACCCCGACCTGCGCGACATCCGCGTGATCTTCTTCTCGGCGGTGTACGCCGAGCGCGAAACCAAGGCGATGGCGGCGCGCAGCGGCGTCGCCACCGTCCTGCCCAAGCCGGCCGACCCGCAGCAGATTCTGGACGCCATCAGCGCCGAACTGGGCGTGCTCGAAGGCGCCCCGCCGCTGCCGGTGGCCGAACCGGCGCCGGAGCGCGAACGCGCCCTGCCCTTCGACCTGGGCGCGCGCCTGGCCGAACTGGAGCGCATGTGCCTGGCCCTGATCGGCGAGCGCCGGGTCGAGACCCTGGCCGCCTCCTTCCTGGATGCGGCGCGGCGCGTGCTGCACGCCGACTTCGCCGCGCTGTGCCTGCTCGACCGGGACGAACGGGGCGTGCGCCACCTCGACACCTGGGAGCTCGCGCCCGAACTGCTGGCCTCGCACGCGCTGGACGACGCCCATCTGCCCGGCATGCTGCTGCGCGCCCGGGCGCCGCTGCGCCTGGCCCAGGGCGATCCCCTGCTGGCCGGCATCCCATCCTGCCATCCGCCGATGGGCAGCTTCCTCGGCCTGCAGGTGCACGACCTGCAGCATCCGCACGGCTGGCTGTATTGCGCGCGCCGCCCGGGCGCGCCCTCCTTCACCGACGAGGAAGAACGCTGGGCCACGGCGCTGGCCGCCCAGCTCGCGGTGGCCTACGAAAACCTGAACCTGTACGACGTGGTACAGCGCCACGCCACCCAGCTGCAGCTGGAAGCGCTGGCGCGCGCCGACGCCGACAAGGCCTTGCGCGAGAGCGAGCACCGGCTCGAGCTGGCGCGCCAGGTCTTCGACAGCACCCGCGAGGGCATCCTGATGACCGATGCCGAGGCGCGCATCGTCGCCATCAACCCGGCCTTCGAGCAGATCACCGGCTACCGCGAATCCGAGGTGCTGGGCTGCAACCCGAGCATCCTGCGCTCGGGCCGGCACGACGCCTCGTTCTACCGCGACATGTGGCACTGCCTGGCGCAGGACGGCCAGTGGCGCGGCGAGATCTGGAACCGCCGCAAGAACGGCGAGGTCTACCCGGAACGCCTCAGCATCAGCGCCGTGCGCGACGAGTCCGGCGAGCTGACCGCCTACGTCTCGGTGTCCACCGACCTGTCGGCGCTGAAGGCCGCGTACCACCAGCTCGACTTCCTGGCCAACCACGACGCCCTCACCCTGCTGCCGAACCGCTCGCTGTTCAACGACCGCCTGCAGCAGGCCATGGCCGCCGCGCGCCTGGGCGACGGCCAGCTCGCCCTGCTGCTGTTTAACGTCGACCGCCTCTCGCGCATCAACGACAGCCTCGGCCACGCCGCGGGCGACGCCGTGCTGCGCGAAGTGGCGCGCCGGGTCGGCAGCATCGCCGGCCCGACCGATACCCTGGCGCGCCTGTCCGGCGACGAATTCGTCCTGCTGCTCACCAATTGCAAGGACAACGACGACATCATCCTGGCGGCGCGCCGCCTGATCGACGCCATCGCCCAGCCGCACGCGGTGGGCGAGCACGACGTGGTGGTCACCGGCAGCGTCGGCATCAGCATCTTCCCGCGCGACGGCAACGCCCCGGGCGACCTGCTCAAGGCCGCCGACGCGGCGCTCACCGAGATGAAGGGCGCCGGACGCAACGGTTTCCGCTTCTTCAAGGGCGAGATGAACGCCCAGGCGCTGCGCTGGCTGGCGCTGGAGACGCGCCTGCGCCGCGCGATCGAGCGCGAGGAACTGGCCCTGCACTACCAGCCCCAGGTCTCGCGCATCGACGGCAGCGTGGTCGGCATGGAAGCCCTGCTGCGCTGGCGCAGCGAGGAGATCGGCACGGTCTCCCCGAGCGACTTCATCCCGCTGGCCGAGGACACCGGCCTGATCCACCCGATCGGCGAGTGGGTGATCCGCCAGGCCTGCCTGCAGAACAAGGCGTGGCAAAACGCCGGCTTGAGCCCGGTGCGGGTAGCCGTCAATGTCTCGGCCAACCAGTTCAAGGCCGGTTCGGTGAGCGCGGTGGTGCGCAAGGCCCTGGCCGAGAGCGGACTGGCGCCGCGCTACCTGGAAGTGGAGCTGACCGAAAGCGTGATGCTGGGCGACAGCGCGGTGGCCGAGACCGAGATGGCCGAGCTGCGCGCCATGGGCGTGTCGCTGTCGCTGGACGACTTCGGCACCGGTTATTCCTCGCTCGGCTACCTGTCGCGCTTCCCGCTCGACAAGCTCAAGATCGACCAGACTTTTGTCCGCAACATCACTTCCGAGCAGCGCAGCGCGGCCATCGCCCAGGCCACCATCGCGCTGGCCCAGGGCCTGTCGCTATCGGTCGTGGCCGAGGGCGTGGAAACGGTCGGGCAGCGCGACTTCCTGGGCCTGATCGGCTGCGACGTGATGCAGGGCTACCTGTACAGCCGCCCGGTGCCGGCCCATGAGATGGCGGCGCTGCTGGCAAAGGGGCGTGTCGCCGTTTGACCTGCAAGCACGACTGCGCAACAGACTATGCGGGTGCGCGCGGTAGAATGCGTGCTCGTCCACTGAAATTGGATCCCCGATGAGCAAGAATGCCGTGCGCGGTCTTTGCCTGGCCGCGCTGCTCTGCGCCTACTGGCCGGCGGGCCTGGCCGCTGCCGCCCCGGCCTCGACGCCGGCCGCCCCCAAGGCCGGCGCGCCCTTGCGCCTGGACGCCCCGATCCCGGTCGGCCCGCAGGTCAAGGTGGGCAAGCTCGCCAACGGCCTGACCTATTACATCCAGCGCAATGCCCGCCCCGAACGCAAGCTCGAACTGCGCCTGGTGGTCAAGGCCGGCTCCATCCTCGAAGACGAGGACCAGCGCGGCATGGCCCATTTCGTCGAGCACATGGCCTTCAACGGCTCGACCAACTTCCGCAAGCACGAACTGGTGTCCTACCTGCAGTCGATCGGCGTCGGCTACGGCGCCGACCTGAACGCCTATACCTCGTTCGACGAAACCGTCTACATCCTGCCGATCCCCACCGACAAGCCGGAGCACGTGGCCAAGGCCTTTCAGGTGCTGGAAGACTGGGCCCACGGCCTGCGCTTCGACCCGGACGCCATCGAGAAGGAACGCGGCATCGTGCTGGAAGAGCTACGCCTCGGCAAGGGCGCCTCGGACCGCATGGGCAAGAGCATCATGCCGGCGATCTTCAACGGCTCGAAATACGCCGAGCGCCTGCCGATCGGCACCGAGGAGGTGCTGCGCAGCTTCCGGCCCGAGGCCTTGACCCGTTTCTACCGCGACTGGTACCGTCCCGACCTGATGGCGGTGGTGGCGGTCGGCGACGTCGACCCGCTGCACGCCGAACAGCTGATCAAGCAGCATTTCGCCCACCTCAGGAACCCGGTGCCGGCGCGCCCGCGCGCCTACGCCGAGATCCCGGCGCGCCAGGCCACCGAGGCGCTGGTGGTCACCGACACCGAGGCGACCGGCAATGCGGTGCTGATCCGCTACCCGGTGCAGCCGGTGGCCGAGGCCGGCACCATCCGCGCCTACCGCGACGACCTGGTGCAGTCGCTGTTTTCCACCATGCTCAACCAGCGCCTGCAGGAACTGTCGCAGCTGCCTGAGCCGCCCTTCATGGGCGCCAGCAGCTCGCTCGGCAAGCTGACCCCGCGCTACCGCTCGTACAACGCCTCGGCCGCACTGGGACCGCGCGGCGCCGATGCGGCGCTCACCGCCCTGGTCGAGGAAAACGAGCGCGCGCGCCGCTACGGCTTCGGCGCGGCCGAACTGGAGCGGGTCAAGAAAAGCCTGATGCGCAGTTACGAGCAGGCCTGGAACGAGCGCGCCAAGAGCGACTCCGCCACCTATGCCGCCGAGTACATCCGCAACTTCCTGCAGCAGGAAGCGATCCCCGGCATCGACACCGAATACCGCTACGTCAAGGAGCTGGTGTCCGGCATCGGCCTCGACGAGGTCAACGCCTATGCGCGCCGCACCATTCCGGCAAACTCGGGCAAGCTGGTGCTGTACACCGGCGTGACCCGTCCCGACACGCCCGCGGGCGCGCAACTGCTGGCCGCGGTGGCCGGCGCCGAGCGCGCGGAACTGCGCCCGCACGACGAGAAGGCGGTGGCGGCGCGCCTGATGGAGCGCCCGCCGCAGCCCGGCGGCATCGTGGCCGAGTCGATTGATGCGGCGCTCGGCCTGACCCGCCTGACGCTGTCGAACGGCGTCAAGGTGATCCTCAAGCCGACCGATTTCCGCAACGACCAGGTCTTGATGAGCGCCGCCCGCTTCGGCGGCCAGAGCCTGTTCGGCGACCAGGATATCCTGAATGCGCGCTTCGCCAATGCGATCGTGGCCAGCATGGGGGTGAAGGACTTCACCCCGCTCGACATGCGCAAGATCCTGGCGGGCAAGGCGGCGCAGGTGAACGTCGGGCTGGCCAACTACACCGACGTGGTGGTGGGCGCCTCGGGCGCGACCGACATCGAGACCATGCTGCAGCTGACCTGGCTGAAGTTCCAGGACGTGCGGCGCGACGAAGACCTGTTCCGCTCCTACGTCGGCAAGCAGGTCGAGCAGGCGCGCAACCAGAGCGCGCAGCCCGGCGCGCGCTTCGGCGACGCGGTGATGGCGGCGCTGTACAACCAGCATCCGCGCGCGCCGCGCACCCTCAGGGCCGAGGAGTACGAGCAGATCGACCTGGATCGCAGCATCGACATCTTCCGCCAGCGTTTTTCCTCTGCCCGCGACCTGACATTCATCCTGGTCGGCAGCTTCGACGTGGCGGCCCTCAAGCCGCTGCTGGCGAGCTACCTCGGCAGCCTGCCCACGCCCGAACTCACGGTGGCCTACCGCGACGTCGGCCTGCGTCCGGCAACGGGCGTGGTCAAGCGCGAGGTGCGCAGCGGCTCGGAGCCGAAGAGCACGGTGTCGCTGACCTTCACCGGCAAGGCCGAGTTCAGCGATGCCGAGCAGTTGCGCCTGGCGGCCCTGCTCGAGGTGCTCAACCTGCGCATCATCGAGGTGCTGCGCGAGAAGATGGCCTTGATCTACGGCGGCGGCGCGTCTGGCGTGCTGAGCAAGATCCCGTATGGTAATTATTCGATCGGCGTCACGCTGCCGACCGGGCCCGAGCACGTGGACAAGGTCATCGCGGCCACCTTCGCCGAGATCGAGCGCCTGCAGGCCAAGGGGCCGGAGGCGGGCGACCTCGACAAGGTGAAGCGCAACTGGATCCAGAACCACCGCGGCTCGCTGCGCGAGAACGGCTACTGGCTGTCGCACCTGCAGTCGGCGCTGAGCGAAGGGACCGCCCCGGCCTCGATCCTGGAGGTCGAGAAGCAGGTGCAGGCGATTACGGGCGAGGAGATCCAGGTGGCGGCGCGGCGCTACTTCAACGCGCAGAACTACGTGCAGGTGGTGTTGAACCCAGAGCAGCAGGCGGCAACGAGCGTGGCGGCATCCGGCGCCGCCCAGGCGGCGCCGGGCGGCTGATTCACGCTTTGGCCGAAAGCATGCGCTCCACGTAACGCGCGATCAGGTCGATCTCCAGGTTCACCTTCGACCCGGCTTGCAAGTGCTTGAGGGTCGTGACCTCGATCGTGTGCGGGATCAGGTTGATCGAGAAGCGGCATACCTTGCCGCCCTCGCCTTCGATGTCCTCGACCCGGTTCACCGTCAGCGACACGCCGTTGACCACCACCGAGCCCTTGTAGGCCAGGAACTTGGCCAGCTCCCAGGGTGCATCGATGACCAGTTCGCGCGACTCGCCCACCGGCTCGAAGCTGTGCACGGTGCCCAGCCCGTCCACGTGGCCGGACACCAGATGGCCGCCCAGGCGCTCGGCCAGGGTCAGCGCCTTTTCCAGGTTGACTTCGCCCGGCGCCGCCAGGCCGACGGTCTTGCTCAGGCTTTCGCGCGAGACGTCCACGGTGAAGGCCTGGTCGGTCTTGGCGACCACGGTCATGCAGGCGCCGTTGATGGCGATCGAGTCGCCCAGCGCGACATCGGCCAGGGCCAGCGGGCCCGCGTCGACTTCCAGGCGCACGCCCGCGAACGAGCCGCCTTCCAGCGGGGTGACCGACGTGATGTTGCCGACGGCGGCGACGATTCCAGTAAACATACGGCTTATTCCTTAGTGTTCAGTGTTGATGTCAGGTTGGGCGAAGCGGGCCAGAATGCGGATGTCGTCGCCGACCCGCGCCAGGTCGTGGAAGCGCAGCCGGCGCTGCTCGCTCAGCCTCGCCAGCGGCGGCAGTGCGAACATGCCCTGCCCCGGCCCGATCAGGCTGGGCGCCAGGTAGACCAGCAGTTCGTCGACGCAGCCTTCGCGCACCATCGACGCATTCAGTTTCGCACCGGCTTCCACGTGCACTTCGTTGATCTCGCGCCGGCCGAGCTCGCGCATCAGGGCCGGCAGGTCGGCCTTGCCCTGCGCATTCGGCAGAATGATGACTTCATGGCCGGCGGCGCGCAAGGCGGCGGCCTTCGCGGGCGCTTCGACGGCGGCGACGATCCAGCACGGCTCGCCCTGCAGGATACGGGCACCCGGGTCGATCTCCAGCCGGCTGTCGACGATCACGCGGCGCGGCGGCAAGGGAGTGTCGATACCGCGCACGGTCAGCTGCGGGTCGTCGGCCTTCACCGTGCCGATGCCGGTCAGGATCGCCTGGGCGCGGGCGCGCCAGGCGTGGCCGTCGGCGCGGGCATCCGGGCCGGTGATCCACTGGCTTTCGCCGTCGGCCAGCGCGGTGGCGCCGTCCAGGCTGGCGGCCACTTTCAGGCGCACCCAGGGCAGGCCGCGCCGCATGCGCGAGAAGAAACCGATATTCAGCTCATGGGCCTGCTCGGCCAGCACGCCGGAGGTGACAGCGATGCCCGCCGCTTCCAGCTGGGCCAGGCCGCGGCCGGCGACGAGCGGATTGGGGTCGAGCATGGCGGCCACCACGCGCCCGATGCCGGCCTGCACCAGCGCGTTCGCGCACGGCGGCGTGCGGCCGTAATGGCTGCAGGGTTCCAGCGTGACGTAGGCGGTGGCGCCGCGCACGTCGTTGCCGCGTGCCTGGGCGTCGCGCATGGCCTGGATCTCGGCATGCGCCTGCCCTGCGGGCTGGGTGTGGCCGGCGCCGATCACGCGGCCGTCGCGCACGAGCACGCAGCCGACCCGGGGATTCGGCGCCGTGAGATACATGCCTTTCGCCGCCCAGGCCAGGGCCAGCGCCATGCCCTCGCTATCGTCGTGAATCTGTGCCGTGTCGTTTGCCAAGGTATTCCGTTCCGCTGTTCAGCCCGGCCCGCAACCGGGCAACTAGCGCGGCGCCGGGGCGCCGTCGCAGCCCTCGTCGCGCGCCGGGTTGCACTGCCGTACGCGTCCGAGCATGTTGATTTTAATACGCCGGGTATGCCCGCCGTGAAACAGCGACAGCGTACCGAGCCGCGCGGCGCCGCTGTTGCCGTCGCTGCAGCTGCGTCCGGCGCCATTGTAGGCGATGTACTGGGGCGGCGCTGACTGGGTGAAGGAATAATCGAGGCGCAGGCCTTGCGGCAGCGGCCCGTGGACGGCCAGCACCTCGTCGGGCGCGCCCGGCTGGCGGTCGCCGTCGCGGTCGATGAAGACCGTCCAGCCGCGCGTCCAGTCGGCCCCGGCCGGGTCGCGCGGCACCAGCTTGACCTGTTCGTTGCGGGCGATCGCCTGCGCCCGTACGTAGAGAATGGCATCGTGCAGTTCGTTTGACGCGGCCCTGATCTGCTGGGAAGCCAGCAGGGCGTGCAGGTCGGGCGCGGCGACCGCGAAGGCGACGGCGGCAATCGCCAGCACCACGGCCAGTTCGGCCAGCGTGGCGCCGCTGACGGCGTGCCCCGGAGCGCGGCCGCTCATGGCCAGCAGCGCCGCCCGCCGCCGCTCGCGCCCTGAGCGCCGGTGCTGTCCAGGCTCAGGTCGCCGCAGTCGGGATCGCTGAAGCCGGTGTCGACGTTCGCGGTGCCCGGCCGGGCGCGCAGCTCGATGCACTGGCTGATGGCCTGCCCCTCGCAGGCACGCCCGTCGAGCTCGTAGGCGCTGTCCCGCGCCGTGGCGCCGAGCCACCAGCGGAACTGGCTGCCGTCCGCATCCGGGGAGGCGATCGAGAAGGCCACATAGGTATGGTGCAGGGCGCGGTACTGCTCCTGGCGCTGCATGGCGTCGACCAGCGCCAGCTGGGCCTCGACCCGGCGCGCCTTGACCACGTGGCGCGCGTAGCCCGGGTAGGCGATCGCGGCGAGGATGGCCACGATCGCCAGCACGACCAGCAGTTCCACCAGCGTGAACCCACAACGGCGCTTCATCGCCCTTCCCTTCCCGCCGCCACGGCCTGGTGCCAGTTGCCGATCTCGCGCCAGCCGACCCGCAGGCCGGGGCCGCCCGGGGTGCCGGGCAAGTCGGTGGGCGCGGGCCCCGGCGCTTCCGGACCGGCCGGTTCGCCCTGCCCCGGCTCCGGCCCCAGTCCCGGCGGCGGCGCGTTCCCGGGAGCCCCGCTGCCTGCGGGCGGCGCGGCGGCCAGCAGCTTGCGGTAATAGGCCTGCAGCGCCACCTGCGTGCCCGCCATGCTGCCGAAACCGAGGGCGCTCACCCGGTACAGCAGCGTGTCGGGGGCCGCGGGCATCCGTTCGATCAGGTAGCGCGGCGCCCGGGCCGGCAGCGCGCCTTCTCCGCTGGGGAGCAGCGCGCCCGTGAAGGCTCCGAGCGGAATCGCCGGCCCTTCGTCGTCGGCCAGTGCGGCGAAGATGGCGCCGGGGTCCGGCGCATGCTCGCACAGGCCGTCGTAGGGCGTGGCGCCGCGACAGCCGGCGGCGAAGGCGGCGGGAGCCGCCCCGGCCAGTGCGGCGGCGCGTGCCGAGGCAGGGTCCTGGCCGCCTTCGATGTCGCGCTCGGCATCGGCCAGCGCGGCCATGGCGGCCTGCAGCGCCAGCATCCGGTCGCGCTCGTGGCCGGCGGCGCGGGCGCCGCTGATCGCGCTGCGCGCCGCCGCGATGCTGGTCAGCAGCACTGCCAGCATCAGCAGCAGCGCCGTGAGCAGCGCGAGGCCGCGCTGGCCGGCGTACGGCGGGTGGATGGCGGGTCCCATGCCGGCTCAGCGCATGCGCGCCGGCAGCGCGATGGTGGTGCCGAACACCTTGCGATAGCGCGCCGCGCCGGCCCCCGACAGCTCGGCCTCCCGCAGCTGCGTGCCGGCATCCGACCTGCCTGCCAGTGCGCCATAGTCGCTCCCGAACAGCGCGTGGACGGCGTTGCGCGCCGACGCCAGCCGGCTCACCGGCCCGCGCAGCAGCAGGGCCACGCGCACGCTGGCGATCTTCTTCCAGTGGGTACGGCGGCGCAGGTCGGCATCGCGCTCGGCGGGGGTACTGCCTTCCAGTACCAGGCCGGCATCCAGTCCGGCCAGGGCGCTGGCATTCAGGTAGCGCTCGGGGGTGCCGTCGGCATCGCCGTCGAGCCCGTACAGCACCTGGAAGCTGTCGATGGCGCCCACCACCGCGTCCGCCGACCAGTTGTTGTTGCCGCGGTACTTGCAGCGCAATTCGGCGTCGCCCTGGGCATTGCGGGCCACATAGAAGATGCTCCAGCCCTCCTCGTTGCGGTGGACGGCGAAGCCGGCGCAATCGAGGCTGGTGCCGTCGCCGTTGGGCGGGGCGCCGGTGCCGGGGAAGCGGACCGCCAGCACGTCGCTGCCGTTGACGGCGTCCGGCGCCGCATTGTCGATGCCGAATCCGGCCTGGCTCACCCTGCGCGCGTCCAGGCCCGACAGGCGCGCCGGCGCCGCCGGATCCGCCGCCCCGCCCTGCCCGTCCGGGTCGGCCGCCGCCGACTGGCGCACGGCGCGCGCGATCGCTTCCAGCGCGTAGCGTCCGGCATCGTCCATCGCCGCCGTTTCCACCTGGGCGGCGAAGGCGCGGCTGGCCCAGATGAACAGGCTGGCGCAAGCGAGCAGCACGGCCAGGCCGACGCTTGACGCGACCAGCAGTTCGGGCATCGTCATGCCGCTTTCCCGCCGTGCCCGGGGACTCATCGGAGCACTCCCACGTAGCCGGGTGCATCGCCCGTGCCCTGCCAGCCCAGCTTGACGACCGGCACTGCGTTCGCATTGCCGTCGCAGCTCCAGCGCAGGCGCCCGGCGGCGCCGTCCC
Source organism: Massilia sp. (assembly GCF_046293535.1). Classification (NCBI taxonomy): domain Bacteria; kingdom Pseudomonadati; phylum Pseudomonadota; class Betaproteobacteria; order Burkholderiales; family Oxalobacteraceae; genus Massilia; species Massilia sp. The sequence continues at coordinate 19,697 of NZ_JBKBOV010000051.1, forward strand.
AGGGTGCGCCGTCGCGGCATACCGCGATGCGGCCGCGCGGGAATTGCGCGTGCACCGCCTGGCGGATTTCGTACAGGTCGAACTCGGCCAACTGGAGCGGCGTGCAGTCGCCCGCGAAGCAGCCGGCGCCGGCCGCGGGCGGGCCGCTTGCTGCGTCGTAGGACAGGGCAAGATAAGGATTGGCGCCGTCGGGCAGGCTGGCCACGGCGGGATTGACCTGCATGCGCGCGGCGAGCGAATCCGCCAACCGGGCCGCCTCGGACATCAGCGCCGACTGCTGGCGGGTGCGTTCGGCGGTGAGCTGGGTGGCGCCGGCGCCGACGATGCCGATCGCCAGCACGAACAGTGCGACCAGCACCTCGGCCAAGGTAAAACCTCGCGCTTTGTCCTGCACGGCCCCTCCCTCGATCAACTAGCGAGCTGCGAAGTTATCAGGCGTGACGAGGCCAGCCGTGAGCTGGCGCAATCGGGTTCAGGGAACTGCCGAGATCGGGATGCGGCGTTTGCTATTTACGAGGCTGGCCGACTTCGGCGATCGCTTCCTGGAATTCGGCCAGGTCTTCGAAATTCTTGTAGACCGAAGCGAAGCGGATGTAGGCGATCTTGTCGAGGCGCTTGAGCTCCTGCATCACCAGCTCGCCGACATAGCCGGTGTCCACCTCGCGCAAGCCGCTCGTCAGGAGCTTCTCCTCGATGGTGGCCACCGCGGTGTCGATGGCTTCGGCGGCGACGGGACGCTTGCGCAGGGCCAGCATCAGGCTGTCGCGCAGCTTGTTCGCCGAGAACTCGGTGCGGCTGCCGTTCTTCTTGACGATGATCGGCATCGACAGTTCGATGCGCTCGTAGGTGGTGAAGCGCTTGTCGCACTTCGCGCAGCGCCGGCGCCGGCGGATGGCGTCCCCCTCCTCGGACACGCGGGTGTCGAGGACCTGGGTATCTTCATGCTGGCAGAACGGACATTTCATGGCGCCGGAACATTCAAAATGGGCCGCTCAGGGCGGCCCAGGGTTGCTTCTTACTTCGCGTAGACCGGGTACTTGTCGGTCAGCTGCTTGACCTGCGCCTTGACGCGCTCGATGGTCGCGGCATCGTGCGGGTTGTCCAGCACGTCGGCGATCAGGTGGCCGACCTTGACCGCGTCTTCTTCCTTGAAGCCGCGCGTGGTGAAGGCCGGGCTGCCCAGGCGGATGCCCGAGGTGACGAAGGGCTTCTGCGGGTCGTTCGGGATGCCGTTCTTGTTGCAGGTCATGTGGGCCTGGCCCAGGATCGCTTCGGCTTCCTTGCCGGTCAGGCCCTTCGAACGCAGGTCGACCAGCATCACGTGCGACTCGGTACGGCCCGAGACGATGCGCAGGCCGCGCTCGGTCAGGGTGTCGGCCAGCGCCTTGGCGTTCTTGACCACCTGCTTCTGGTATTCCTTGAACTCCGGCGACAGCGCTTCCTTGAAGGCCACGGCCTTGCCGGCGATGACGTGCATCAGCGGACCGCCCTGGATGCCCGGGAAGATCGCCGAGTTGATCTGCTTTTCGTACTCGGCCTTCATCAGGATGATGCCGCCGCGCGGGCCGCGCAGCGACTTGTGGGTGGTCGAGGTGACGAAGTCGGCGTGCGGCACCGGATTCGGGTATTCGCCCGCGGCGATCAGGCCGGCATAGTGGGCCATGTCGACCATGAAGTAGGCGCCGACTTCCTTGGCGATGCGGGCGAAGCGCTCGAAGTCGATGCGCAGGGCAAACGCCGAGGCGCCGGCGATGATCATCTTCGGCTTGTGCTCGCGGGCCAAAGCTTCCATGGCCTCGTAGTCGATGTCTTCCTGCTCGGTCAGGCCGTAGGAAACGACGTTGAACCACTTGCCCGACATGTTCAGGGCCATGCCGTGGGTCAGGTGGCCGCCTTCGGCCAGCGACATGCCCATGATGGTGTCGCCCGGCTTGAGCATGGCGAAGAACACGCCCTGGTTGGCCTGCGAGCCCGAGTTCGGCTGCACGTTGGCGGCTTCCGCGCCGAACAATTGCTTGAGGCGATCGATCGCCAGCTGCTCGGCGACGTCGACGTATTCGCAGCCGCCGTAGTAGCGCTTGCCCGGATAACCTTCGGCGTATTTGTTGGTCAGCTGCGAGCCCTGCGCTTCCATCACGGCCGGCGAGGTGTAGTTCTCCGAAGCGATCAGTTCGATGTGGTCTTGCTGGCGAACGTTTTCCTTCTGAATGGCATCCCACAGTTCCGGGTCGACATTGGCGAGCGTATGATCTTTTGCAAACATGTAAAACTCCAATCGAGAGAAATACCAGGCAACGGCAGCGTTGTCGGTCCGGCGCTCCGGCGGGCTGCAGGACCAGCGGCGCAAGGCAGCCCGATACGATACGTACCAGTTGTGGCTGCCCAGGCGAACGGCGAGTTGGCGTCTCAGGTTCCCCGGTGGGTCTCCACCTTTGCCGTGGGCCGCGATCAGGATGCGGACGCACGGTGTTTCGCCAGTTACGTGAGACGTGAATTCAGCTGATTGTATGTGATCCGGGCCTCTTAGGGCAAGGAAACTGCTGTCGTCTTAACAAGCTCGGGGCGGCCAGCGGGATGCTGGCCATTTCGGCTACAATTTTCAGTTCCTTCGCCCTCGGGACCTACCATGATCGTCTTTATCACCGGCGCTTCGGCCGGCTTCGGCGCCGCGATGGCGCGCATCTTCGTCCAGAACGGCCACCGCGCCATCCTCGCGGCGCGCCGCACCGAGCGCCTCGAGGGCCTGGCGCGCGAACTGGGCGAGGCCGCCCTGCCGGTCACGCTGGACGTCACCAGCCGCGCCTCGATCGAGGCGGCCCTCGGCGGCTTGCCGGAAGGCTGGCGCGACATCGACGTGCTCATCAACAATGCGGGCCTGGCCCTGAACACCAAGCCGGCGCACGAAGTGCCGCTGGAAGACTGGGACACCATGATCGCCACCAACTGCCAGGGCCTGGTGACCATGACCCGCGCCGTGCTTCCCGGCATGGTGGCGCGCGGTAGCGGCCTGGTCATCAACCTGGGCTCGGTGGCCGGCCACTACCCCTACCCGGGCGGCAATGTGTACGGCGCGACCAAGGCCTTCGTGGAGCAGTTCACGCTGAACCTGCGCGCCGACCTGGTCGGCACCGGCGTGCGCGCCACCAACCTGGCGCCGGGACTGTGCGGCGGCACCGAGTTCTCGAACGTGCGCTTCAAGGGCGACGATGCGGCCGCGGCCAAGGTCTACGAAGGCACGGCGCCGCTCACGGCCGAGGACATCGCCGCCACCGCCTACTGGATTGCGACCCTGCCGCCGCACGTGAACGTGAACAGCATCGAGTTGATGCCGACCTGCCAGGGCTTCTCGCCCTTCGCCATCAAGCGTTCCTGATGCCTTGCTAGCGCGGGCATTTCCTTGCCTACATATTGCTCGTATGTATCGGGCGCTCGGCAATTGTGAGAAAGTGTTACAGTTATTGGCCTTTCGGCCATGTTTCACGTCTACTATTACGCGCCGACATTGCCTTACCGATAGGCACGCCCGACCATTTCCTTTCCATATGTGCGTAAGCGTACATAAGGAGGGTAAAAATCGCGTAAAATGTTTCCTATTTTCATTTAAATGGCAGGGGAAATGCCTTCAGTTTTTGACTGGACAGTCAGGGTCTACTACGAGGATACCGACGCCGGTGGCATCGTGTTTTACGCCAATTACCTGAAGTTCTTCGAACGCGCGCGCACCGAATGGCTGCGCGCGGCAGGCGTCGGCCAGCAGGAATTGCTGGACGCCGAGGGCGCCGCTTTCGTCGTCAAGAGCGCCTCCCTGGACTACCATGCGCCGGCCCGCCTGGACGATGTGCTGACCATCCGCACCACGGTCGAGAAACTCGGCCGCGCCTCGGTGCAGTTCGCCCAGCAGGCCTGGAGGGGCGAGTTGCTGCTCACCAGCGCCAGCGTCAAGGTCGGCTGCGTCGACACCGCGACCATGCGCCCGCGTTCGCTTCCCGACCATGCTGCTGATAAAATGCGCGCCGCATAGGCGCATGACCACTTGACAAGATATTAGACAACAGACTCCCCACCGATGACCGAGACTCCAGACCTTTCGTTGACCGCCCTGATCTCCAATGCCCACGTGCTGGTGCAACTGATCATGGCCCTGTTGCTGATCCTCTCGATCGTCAGCTGGACGTATATCTTCCGCAAGGCGTTCGCGCTGCGCTCCGCGCGTAGCCAGACCGAGCAGTTCGAGCGCAGCTTCTGGGCCGGCGGCAACCTGCACACCCTGCACCAGAGCGCCAGCGCCCAGCGCGACCAGAGCGGCCCGCTGGCCCGCATCTTCGAATCGGGCATGGGCGAATTCATCAAGGGCAAGCAGGCCGCGCGCGACGCCAACGACATGGGCCCGGTACTGGACGGCTCGCGCCGCGCCATGCGCGCCGCCTTCCAGCGCGAACTCGACGCCCTCGACATCCACCTGAACTTCCTGGCCTCGGTCGGTTCGGTCTCCCCCTACATCGGCCTGCTCGGCACCGTGTGGGGCATCATGAACGCCTTCCGCGGCCTGGCCAACGTGCAGCAGGCCACCCTGGCCGTGGTCGCGCCCGGCATCGCCGAAGCGCTGATCGCCACCGCGATCGGCCTGTTCGCCGCGATCCCGGCGGTGGTGGCCTACAACCGCTTCACCCACGACATCGATCGCCTGGCGATCCGCTTCGAGAGCTTCGTCGAAGAATTCTCGAACATCCTGCAGCGCCAGGCGCGCTGAAGCGAGGGGGACCGGGATGGCCTTTAACAGCAGCCTGCGCAGCGGACGCAAACGCGCTTTCAAATCCGAAATCAACGTCGTGCCCTACATCGACGTGATGCTGGTGCTGCTCATCATCTTCATGGCGGTGCCGGCCAACGAGGCGCCGAACGTGGTCAACCTGCCTAGCGCCGAGAAGTCGGCGCTGCCGCCGGACACCTATATCCGCGTCGCGGTCCAGCCCGACAACAAGCTGTCGATCGGCGTCGGCGGCAAGCAGAAGGCCGCGATGGAAGACGTGGCCGACCGCACCGCCCTGCTGGCGCGCCTGCGCGCCCTGCACGAGGAGAATCCGGACTACCCGGTCCTGATCGAAGGCGACCGCGAGAGCAAGTACGAGGACGTGATCCAGTTGATTTCCGAAGCGAAGAAGATGGGCATCAACCGGGTGGGACTGGCCACGAAGTGATATGTCAGCAATGAAGCCAGCCACCGCCGGCGCGCCCTACCGCGTGCCGCCAGAACCGAGCCGCCTGCCAGCCTTCCTGCTGGCAGTGGCCGTACATGCCGTCTTGCTGGGTTTCCTGTACTTCGGCATCAGCTGGCAAAGCACGGAACCGGTCGCGGTCGAGGCCGAAGTCTGGGACATGTCGGTGCAAAGCGCCGCCGCGCCGCCGCTCCCGCCGCCGCCCGCCCCGGAACCGGCGCCCGAACCGGAGCCCGCGCCGCCGCCGCGTCCGGCCGAGCCGCCGCCGGTGGAACGCCCTGCGCCGGTCGATCCCGACATCAAGCTGCAGCGCGAGAAGGAACGCAAGGAGAAGGAACAGCGCGAGCTGGCCGAGAAGAAGGAGCGGGAGCGTAAGGAAGAACTGCGCAAGGAAGAAGAGCGCAAGGAACTCGCTGAAAAGAAAAAGAAAGAGGAAGCCGAGCGCCTGAAGAAGGAACTGGCCAAGAAGGAAGAAGCCGAGAAGAGAAAGAAAGAAGAAGCCGCCAAGCTGGCCGAGGCCAGGAAGCAGAAGGCCGCCGCCGAGAAGGCCGAGGCCGCCAAGCTGGAAAAACTGCGCCAGGAAGACCTCAAGCGCATGGCCGGCGCCATGGGCAGCACCGGCACGGCCGAGAAGTCGACCGCGCCGCGGGCCGACTCCGGCTATGTGGCCGCGATCACCGCCGCCATCAAGAGCGCCACCGCCTACGGCGGCAGCACCACGATGCCGGGCAATCCGAAGGCCGTGTTCAAGGTGGAACAGCTGCCGACCGGCGAAATCATGTCGGTGCGCCTGGTGAAAAGCAGCGGTGTGCCTGAGTTTGACAGAGCAGTGGAGAATGGTATCAAAAAGGCATCCCCGCTTCCCAAGAAAAAGGACGGGACGGTGGAACGCATACTTGATGTCAACTTCTCGATGAAAGACTACGACTGATTCGGTTTCAGAGACAGATATGAAAAAACTCCATTACCTGCTGTTTAGCGCCACCCTCCTGATGGGGACGGCGACCCATGCCCAGATCAAGGTCGAGATCGCCGGTGTCGGCAGCAACCAGATCCCGGTCGCGGTGGCCGCCTTCGCCGACGAAGGCATCGCGCCGGCGGACGTGTCCGACATCATCCGCGCCGACCTCGAGCGCAGCGGCGTGTTCAAGGTGATCGATGCCGGCCAGACCATCGGCGAAAACGCCAACGTCGACCTGGCCGCGTTCCGGGCCAAGGGCGCGGATGCCCTGGTGGTCGGCAGCGTCAGCCGCCAGCCGGACGGCCGCTTCGCGATCCGCTACAAGCTGCACGACACCGTCAAGGGCGCGCCGATCTCGCAACTGGGCGGCGAAGTGCAGCCGCAGTTCACGCGCCTGCAGGCCCACCGCATCGCCGACGACGTCTACGAGAAGCTGACCGGCGTGCGCGGCATCTTCTCGACCCGCATCGCCTACGTGAAGGACACCGGCAAGCAGCACGCGCTGGTGGTGGCCGACGCCGACGGCGAGAACGAGGTCGTGGCCGCCTTCGGCCGCGAGTCGATCATCTCGCCGGCCTGGTCGCCGGACGGCACCAAGGTCGCCTACGTCTCGCTGGAAGACCGCAAGCCGGTGGTCTACCTGCAGGACCTGCGCACCGGCCAGCGCAACGTCATCTCCAACGTCAAGGGCAACAACTCGGCGCCGGCCTGGTCGCCGGACGGCGGCATGCTGGCCGTGGCCCTGTCGAAAGACGGCAACACCGAGATCTACACCGTGCGCCCGGACGGCACCGGCCATCGCCGCCTGACCAACAACCCGGCGATCGACAGCGAGCCGCAGTTCTCGGCCGACGGACAAAGCATTTACTTCATGAGCGACCGCAGCGGCGGTCCGCAAATCTACAAGATGAGCGTCTCGGGCGGCAACGCCACCCGCGTGACGTTCAACGGCAACTACAACATCAGCCCGCGCGTGTCGCCAGACGGCAAGACCCTGGCCTGGATTTCCCAGCGCAACGGCAATTTCTCCCTCTATGCGATGGACCTGGCCAGCGGCCAGGAACTGCGCCTGGCCGATGGGGCCACCGAACCGAGTTTTTCGCCTAACGGCAAGTACATCATGTATGCGATCAAGGGCGGCGGGCGTGCCTCGCTGGCCGTGGTCTCGGTGGATGGACGGGTCAAGCAGCGCCTGACCACCAATGCGGGAAACATTCGGGAGCCCAGCTGGGGTCCCTTCATGAAGTAGGAAGCAGTAAAACTTTAATAGACAAGGAGAAAAACCATGCGCAACTTCCAGAAATTGGCCCTCATCGCTTCGGCTGCCCTGCTGACCGCCTGCTCGTCGACCAAGCTGCAGGAAACCCCGGTCGTCGAAAAGACCCCGACCCCGGCGCCTGTCGCCCAGGCTGAACCGGAACGCGTTATCCGCCCGGTCGAAACCGGCAACGTCGATCCGCTGAACGATCCGCAAGGCGTGCTGGCCAACCGCAGCATCTACTTCGACTACGACAGCTTCGTCGTGCGCGAAGACGGCAAGCCGGTCGTGTCCAACCACTCGCAATACCTGACCAAGAACACCGGTCGCAAGATCCTGATCCAGGGCAACACCGACGAACGCGGCGGCACCGAGTACAACCTGGCCCTGGGCCAGAAGCGTGCCGAAGCCGTCCGTCGTGCGATGGCAGCGCTGGGCGTGTCGGACAACCAGATGGAGGCCGTTTCGCTGGGCGAGGAAAAGCCGAAGGCCATGGGCAGCAACGAAGAGGCATGGGCTCAGAACCGCCGCGCCGACATCGTTTACCAGTAATAGTTGATCAAGTCGGCTGATACGGCTTAAGCCTGAGCCGATTGACAGCGGGGCGGACAGCAGTGCAGACTGCATCCGCCCCGTTTTTACTCTGCAACCAGAAAGAACTGTCATGATGAAACTGTCCCCGTCCCGCCTTGCCCTGTTGGCCGTGATGGCCTGGATGCCGCTGCAGGCATCCGCCAGCCTGCTCAGCGACAATGAAGCGCGCAAGGCCATCCTCGACCTGCGCGCCAAGGTCGATGCCGTGGCGCGCGACCTGAAGGCCCAGATCGACACCAAGTCGGACAGGACCGTCCAGCTCGACATGCTGAACCAGCACGAGCAGACCATGCAGGAAATCGCGCGCCTGCGCGGCCAGATCGAAGTGCTGGCCAACCAGATCAGCCGCGCCCAGGAAAGCCAGAAGCAGCTGTACGCCGACCTCGACGCGCGCCTGAAGAAGGTCGAGCCGCAGCAGGAAACCGTCGACGGCCAGGTGGCCTCGGTGCTGCCGTCCGAAAAATCCGCCTACGACAGCGCGACCGCCCTGTTCCAGTCGGGCGACTACAAGGGCGCAACCAGCGCCCTGCAGGACTTCGTGCGCCGCTACCCGGAATCGGCCTACGCCGCCAATGCGCAGTACTGGCTGGGCAACGCCTGGTACGCGCTGGGCGACTACAAGAAGGCCATCGCGGCCCAGGAAGTGGTCACCACCACCTACGCCGGCAGCCCCAAGGCGCCGGACGCGATGCTCAACATCGGCAGCAGCTACGCCCTGCTCAAGGACAACAAGAACGCCAGGAAGGCGCTGCAGCAGCTGGTGTCGAAGTATCCGGAATCGAGCGCCGCGCGCACGGCGAAAGACCGCCTGGCTTCGCTGAAATAAGGCCGCCGCCCGCGATGATGCTGTGCGGCATTTGACAGCGGGCGCGACGCACCCTATAATCTTGCTTCTTCGGGTCGTTAGCTCAGTTGGTAGAGCAGCGGACTTTTAATCCGTTGGTCGCTGGTTCGAGCCCAGCACGGCCTACCACGAATTTGCAGTATCAAATCAAGGCGTTGCGAGTGATCGTGACGCTTTTTTTTGTATCTGCGGCAGTCCCCTCTTCTACCTACTGTGCCGTGCTTGTGACGCGCAGCAGCCCGTCTACTACCGCCGCGTGACGCGCCATGTGCGCCGGCGCTAGGTGCGTACCGCCGCACCATCGCCGCCGACTTCCAGCCGCCCATCTCCTGCAGGTCGTACAGCGGCGTGCCGTTCTGGATCAGCCAGCTGGCCCAGGTGTGCCGCAGGTTGCCAACGGAAGTCCGCGATGCCGGCTCGCTTCAGCGCACTACGCCAGGCCTTCGTGTTCACGTACCTGATTGGGTTGCCGTCGTACGTGAAGACACGCTCCGAGTGCTTGCCACGCTGGCGTTCCAGCACCTCCACAGCCAAGTCGCACAGCGAAACGTGTATGTCCTCGCCACCCTTCGCCTCATCTGCCGCGATCCATGCCGTGCTCCGCTCAAGATCAACTTGCGACCATCGCAGACGTACCACATTACTCTGTCTTAGTCCGGTTACGAGCGCAAACAACGCGATGTCCCGCTGATGCTCCGGCAGCGCCTCCAACAACGCCTTCGCCTGCTTCGGCGTGATCCATCGAACACGACGCTTCGGTTCTAGGTACATCTTCACTTTCGGCACCCGGTCGATCCACTCCCACTCCAGGGACGCCTTACGCAAGATTGCACGAATCAGCGCAAGGTAGCGGTTGGCTGTCGCATTGCTCGACTCGGCTTTCTTGCGGGCACCAATCGCCGCTATTTCATCACGCGTGATCTCAACGAGCACTCGGTTCCGCAAGAACTGCCGCAACCAGTCCAACTTGAGCATATCCTCATGATGAGTGCGCTTATGTGCGGTCTCCTGTAGCCACTTGCTCGTTGCCTCGTCCCACGTGCGCTTGGGCTGCTCACCCAGTTTCTGTAGCCGCCAGTGCTCCGCCTTCAGGCGGTCGTGTAATTCCTGCGCCTCGACCTTGTCGCTCGTATCAGCAGAGCGCCTGATTCTCTCTCCCGATGGCGTGGTGAAGTCAATCCACCACGTACTTCCACGTTTATAAAGTGACATAACCCAACTCCCTTGAGTTGTCACTTGCAACGCTTGCCGTGGCTAAGCATAGCGTCCCATCGTGTGATCTTGCCCCGCTATTCCCGGACACAGCCTGATGGTCAGTTAGCGTCAGTTTCCAGAGCCTGACGGCATCGCTCTTTCCTAAACATGCGCGGCGATTTGTATCCCAGCGCTGAATGTGGATGCACCTCGTTGAAATGCTTGAATGCGTCGGGCAACTGGGCCAGCACGACAGCGCCGCTGCTGCGGTCCATGCCGCCGACGTAATCGCGTTTAAACGTGTTCACGAAGCTTTCTGCCATGCCGTTCGACTGCGGGCTGTTCACTGGCGTATGCACCGGCTTGATGCCCAGTTGATGGGCCAAAGCGTGCGTCTCGATGGCTCGGAAGGCGCCGCCATTGTCGCTCAAGAATTCCACTGTAATCGCCCGCTCGTCCGTGCTGCCGAAACGTGTTTCCACGGCCTCAATCATCATGTCGCGCACCGGCTCACCGGGCAGTCCACGTCCGATCCAGGCACGCCAGGCGATGATCTCGCGGTCGCAGCAGTCCTTCATGAACACGCCAGTGACCACCTCGCCGTTGTCGCAGGCGATCTCGAAGCCATCCGAGCACCAGCGCTGGTTCGATTCTTCGACCATCACTTTGCCGTCGTGAGGGCGGCCGCTATCACTACGCCTAGGCGATTTCGGCAGCAGCAAACCCTGCTCCTTCATCACGCGGTACATGCGCTTGTGGTTCACGGGGCGCAGGCCCATCAGGCTGCGCGTACGGTTCACCAGGGCACCGGCGCGACGATAGCCATAGGTTGGCAGTGCCGTGACCTCGGCACGTACGGCATCAGCAATCATCGCGTCGGCGACTGGATCGAGCCTGGCCACAGTACGCTTGTCGACCCAGTCCGCAGGTCGAGCAAGAAGGTCAATCACGTGCGAGCGCGCTACACCGAGGACAACGCAAACAGGCTTTACTGCCCGTCCTTGTCCAATAAGGGTGAGCGCGCAATCCACTTTTTTTCGCGAGCCAGCTCGACCGCTTCGCGCAGGATCTCCGCCTCCATCGTCTTCTTGCCCAGCATGCGCTGCAGTTGCGCGATCTGGGCGCGCGCCGCCGCCAACTCACTCGCCGGCACGACAGACTCACCAGAGTGCACCGCGACCAGGGCGCCTTCCCGCTCGAGCTTGCGCCAGTTAAACAACTGGCTGGCACTGATACCGTGCTTGCGGGCCACCAGCGATACGCTCATGCCCGGCTCGTACGTTTCCTTGACCAGCGCAGCCTTTTCCTGCACTGACCAGCGGCGGCGTCGCTCTTCGGACACCGTCACGACTTCGATGGTTTGGTTGTTTCTAGTCATACTCACAGTCTTATTCCTATCCGTAAGGATACAGCATCGACTGTGTCTGGTACTTCAAGGGGCTTTCTCACGTGGCCCTTACAAGGCTAGCGCATAGTCATGTGTTTCCGGCACCTAGTTCACGATCGATGAAGTGCCTCTTGCGCGCACCGCACCAGCTGCTGCCAAGCCATCGTCCACTCAATTTGCTCCTGCTCGAACCTGTAAGCGGTCCCGTTGTCACGGCGAAGCAACGCGTTCAAGCGAGCTTCGTCCTCGGTTAAGTTGGCTGGAGCAAGGTCTGGGGAAGGACTTTCCTCTACGCCCGAAAGGTTTTGTGACAGCTGGTACATGCGAGTCGCGTCATCCATCAATATCGAGCGTACGTGCGGGAGACGACCGCGCACTCGGCTCAGAATCGCGAACCCGTGCGTATCGATATCTCCCCAATAGAATATGTTCACCTCGCGTAGCCACAGACAGTCTGACAAAAATTCGACTGCATAACCGCGCCCCATGATCACGATTGCCCCTGGGAGATCTGCACATGCCAGCCCGGTAACAACGTTCTCGACAATGAACACCGTCTTGACCGGTAGGCACGCGCGCGCAAACTCTTCCACGGGAACAGTCAGGTCACCCATACCGAACAATGCAGCACGGATGGACGGGTCCAGAATGCGAAAACGCACGAGATTGGGTGGCATTAGCAATCCGCAGGTCGCGTAAAAATCCCCGCCTTCGGCACCAGTAATCGACGAGACGAGCGACGTAATCAATGGCTTTCGGGCTTCCATCCATTTGGTATCCATACCGACTAATGGTATCTGGCGATGGTACAGACCGGAGCTCCTGTTTCGGTCTAGCCAACTCAGAAGCGCCAGCAAACGGTTGAAATCGGCTTCGCTGTAGGTCGCCAACGCGTCGTACGCGCGCGAGGCCGCCATTTGACACTGTGGCCAGCGTGAGGCGATCGCCTGATAACGGTGCTGGACGCGCTTCCACTCGCCAGCGCGGGAAGCCCAGCCGGCCAACTGCTCCACGTTGTCAATGATGATCCGGTCCGGCAGGTTCTGTGCGCCAATTACTCTCCACTGGCGTTCGCGCCACTCAAGCCCTTGTGTTATTCGCCGCCAATCAGCGACCCATGCCTTGACCGCACCGAGGTCAGCCATTGCTTCCTTCTCTGAAGGCGGAGCGACGTTGATCTCGAGCGGGAACGCATCGAGCTCGTTGCCGCGCAACCATGCCTGACGATTCGCGGCGAACCGCCGGGCGCAAAAGGCCGCTACTTCTGCAACACTCTTCATTCCTCCAGAGCCTCCTCTGCCGCCATCGCCTGCTGCATCTCTTCGGAAACCGCAAAGCGCTTGGTCACGGCGTCGTAGCTGATGTCCATCGCTTCCGTAAATTTCCTGTCCTTGATGCTCACGAAGGTAGCGCCGCCAACGTAGGGCTCAATGGCCATGACGCTCTTGAGCGGGGTGGCGATAATCATCTGGAACTTGAACACCTGGAAGATCTCCATGCACTGCCGAGTAAACACGTTATCCGTACGCATGAACGCTTCATCCAGAACGATTGTCGAGAACGTTGGCGGGCGCTCGTCGCTGCCACCAAGCTGGTAGCGTAGGGCTGCCGCGAGACATGTAATCGCAAGTTTTTGTTTCTGCCCACCCGATTTCCCGCCATCGGTGCCGTAGGACTCAGCTTCCGACCCGTCTTCGCGCCGTTCGCTGCCGACAAATTCGACATGCTCTAAAGTGGACCCATCGGTCAAGACAGTTTTTCAGCGAGTTTAAGCTGTGTCGTTTACTCTCACTGCAGCTGGTCGGCGCTGCCCCGTGATACCCCTTCCTCGCCGCTGGAGAGCCTTATC
>NZ_JBKBOV010000052.1:0-31337 GCF_046293535.1 Massilia sp.
GGCGGCCGGCGCCGGGGCGGGCGTCTGCAGCGGCGCCGTGGCCGGGCCGGACGGCGCGGGACTGGCCGGCGTGGCCGGGCGGCCGGTGGTGGTGGCGCCGCGCGGCAGGGGCTGGGTTTCTTGCGATGCGGGCGCCGGGACCGGAATCGGTGCGGTGGCTGCGGGAGGGGCAGGTTCCGCGCGCGGCGCTGCCTGCTGGGTAACAGGCGCGCTTGGTTGTTGCTGGGTAGCCGGGGCCTGGTCGGCGCCGACGGGCGCCGCACAGGCCGCGAGCGGCGCGAACAGCAGCGCCGCCGCGAGCCGGCGAATGCGATGAGCGAAGTTGCTCGAGGTCATTTATTCAGTTTTCTGATCCGTTCCGATGGCGTAATGATATCAGTCAGACGGATACCGAACTTGTCGTTCACGACCACCACCTCGCCCTGTGCGATCAGGCAGCCATTGACCAGCACGTCCATCGGTTCGCCCGCCAGGCCATCGAGCTCCACCACGGAGCCTTGCGCCAGTTGCAGCAGGTTCTTGATCGCGATCTTGGTGCGGCCGAGTTCCACGGTCAGCTGGACCGGGATGTCGAGGATGAAGTCGATGTCATTCGGCGTGTCGGTGCGCGTGCCCTTGTTCGAGAAATCCTTGAACACGGCCGCGGTCGCGGTGGCTTGCTGCTGTTGCTGGCGTTCGAGCGCCGCCGCTTCGGCCGCGGCCTGCTCGGCAATCGCCGCGCCCCAATCGTCGTCGAGGCTGCTCTGGTCGTCCTGGGTGTCAGACATGGTGCTCTCCTGTTACTGCGTGTCTATTTGTTCAAACTGTCGCTGTTGGCGAGCAGCTTCTCGACCTTCAGCGCGTACTGGCCGTTGAAGACGCCATAGCTGCAATCCATCACCGGCACCCCGTCCACCGTCGCCTGGAGCATTTCCGGCACGGTGATCGGGATGATGTCGCCGACCTTCATGTTGAGAATCTCGTCGAAGTTGGCGCGGCCTTCGCCCAGCACCGCCACCAGCTCGACTTCGGCGACCTGGATCTGCTGGGTCATCAGGCGCACCCAGCGCTTGTCGACTTCGAGGGCCTCGCCCTGGATGCTCGAGGTCAGCGCGTCGCGGATCGGCTCGATCATGGAATAGGGCATGCAGAAGTGAATCTGGCCCGACACCGAACCGAGTTCGATGGTGAAGGTGCAGGACACCACGACCTCGTTCGGGGTCGCGATGTTGGCGAACTGCGTGTTCATCTCGGAGCGGATGTACTCGAACTCGATCGGGTACACCGGCTCCCACGACTTGGCGTAGGCCTCGAACACGATGTCGAGGATGCGCATGATGATGCGCTGCTCGGTCTGGGTGAAGTCGCGGCCTTCCACGCGGGTGTGGAAGCGGCCGTCGCCGCCGAACAGGTTGTCGACCAGCAGGAACACGAGGCCCGGATCGAACACCATCAGCGCCGTGCCGCGCAGCGGCTTCATGTGGATCAGGTTGAGGTTGGTGGGGACCACCAGGTTGCGGATGAACTCGCTGTACTTCGAGACCCGCACCGAGCCCACCGAGACCTCGGCGCTGCGGCGCAGGAAATTGAACAGGCCAACCCGCAGATACCTGGCGAAACGCTCGTTGATGATCTCGAGCGTCGGCATGCGGCCGCGGACGATCCGCTCCTGCGTTGCCAGGTTATAGGTGCGTACCCCCGAGGTGTCTTCAGGCGCCGCAATGTCGTCCTGATCGCCGTTGACCCCCTTGAGGAGGGCATCGACTTCTTCCTGTGAGAGGAAATTATCGGCCATGGTGCTTCAATTACTGGATGATGAACGAGGTGAACAACACGTCGGTGACGTCCTGCTCGTCGCCATCCTTGGCGAAGGGCTCCTGGACGATCGCCTGGATCTCGGCGGCGAGCTGCTGCTTGCCTTCGACCGTGCTGATTTCCGACGCCCGCTTGCCCGACAGGAGCAGCAGCACGCGGTTGCGCACGATCGCCATGTTGTCCTTGACCAGGGTCGCCTGTTCGGTGCCCGCCACCTGCAGGGTGAACTGCACCTGCAGGTATTGCTCGCCGTTTTCCGGCTGCAGGTTGACCGTGAAGGCCTCGACCGGCACGTATTCCGGCTTGACCCCGGTGTTCTTCTTTTTCTTCTTCGTTTCCTTCGGGCTATCGTGGGCCGCCGCGTCGCCGCCCTGCATGAAATACCAGGCCGCGCCGCCGCCACCGCCGAGCAGCAGCACGGCCGCCGCGGCGATCACGACCAGCTTCTTCTTGGAGCCGGCCGGGGCTGCCGCCGCTGCGTCCGCCTTCGGATCGACCTTTGCTTTTGCTTGCGCCATCGAGAGTTCTCTTTACTGCCTAAAAGAATGATTCCGTCATTATGGCATTATCGCCGGAGCGCCAAGCCCGCCAAGCCCGGAAAAGAGGGGAGAAGGGACGGCATTCCCGCTGATTGTTGCGCCTGTGTCTTGACGGTTTGGTAGGGTGGGCAGGTTTCCTGCCCACGCGGTGATAGTTAGCCAATGAAATAACGCGCGGGCCGATCTTGCTCGGTTTGAACGCGTGGGCGGGAGACCCGCCCACCCTACGGTATAGATTATGCGAAGGTGTCGACCAGACCGTTGTCGCCCAGGTGCACGGTCCGGGTAGCCGGCCGCGCAGCAGCGTCATCGCCCGCTGCAACCGTGCCGCCCGCGTTGCCAACACCGCCACCGTGTCCATGGCGCCGCTCCCCATCCTGCTGCGCCTGGCGCCCGTCCGGCATGCCGGCGTCGACGGTCGCGTTACCGAGCGCGATGCCGTTCTCGCCCATCATCTCGCGCAGGCGCGGGAGGGCATTTTCCAGGGCTTGGCGCACTTCCAGCTGGTTCGACGAAAACGCCACGCTGGCGCCGTCGTTGCTCACGTTGAGCACCACCTGCACCGGGCCGAGGTCAGGCGGGTTCAGCGTCAGGGTCGCGGCCTGCTCCTTGCCCACCATGTAGACGATGCGCTGGCTGACCTGGTTGTCCCAGGCCTGGGTGCCCAGGCGTGCCGGGATCCGGTCGCCCGGCATGGCGGCCGGGTTCGGCAGGGTATCGAGCTTGGCGGCTTGGGCCTGCAGCTGGGTGACGGCAGGCAGAGGCCCCTCCAGCTTCGCTGCCGCGCCGTCGCGCAGTTGCGGCTGGGCCTTGCCCGCATCCTGAGGCGCGAGCGCCTGCGCACCCTGTTGCTGCAGCGCCCGCAGGTCGGCGCCTTCCCGGTCCGCCGGCTGGACGCCGGCCGCCAGCGAGAAGCCGGCCGCGTCGCCTTCGGCGGCTGCGAGCGGATCCGTGGCCGCGGCGCTGCCGTCGGCCGCGCCGAGTTTCGCGAACGCGGACTGGAGCGCGGTGAGCTGCAATTCGGCGCTGCCGGCCGCGCTTGCCGCATCGGCCGCGAGCGGCGCCGCCGCGGGCGCCTGGGTCAGGGCGGCCATGAAGGCCAGCATGTCGGTCACCGGCGTGGTCGCCGCTTCCGCGGCGGCATTGGCCGATTCGGCGGCGCTGGCGTCCTTGGCCGGGTCGGCCGATTCGGCGCTGCCCGTTTGCTGCGCCGTCGCCGGCGCATCGGATGCCTCGTTCTGTTTCGCCGGCTCGCGGGCCGCGGGCTTCGCTCCCTGGGCTGCCGGCTTGTCGGCCTGCCTGGCCGGCGCCGCCGGCTTGTTGGCCGGGGCGGGGGCCGGCGCCGGTGTCGGCGCCATGGCGCGCGACAGCGTGGCGCCGAAGCCCTCGGCATTGGGGGCTTGCACGCCCGCCGCGGCATGGCGTGGCGGCTGCGCCAGCGCGCCGGCGCCGGAAACCTGGAACGGAAGGGTAGTGGTCGGCATCGTCATGATGGGAGATCGGCCTAAAGTCAGCGTTGTTTGTAGCGGGCGCCACGGGCTGCGTGGTCGTCCATCAGTTTCTGGTCGCGCTTGTTCTCGAGCGCCAGCGCCTGGCTTGCGGCGCGCTCGTTCAGGGTGCGGTAGGACAGGCGCTTGCGCTCGCTTTCCTGCCATGCCTTCTTTTCCACGTCCGCCTTGTACTGCGCATGCTTGATCACTTCGCGCTGGCCGATGATGGCGTTGTCCAGCTTGCCGATGAAGGCCACGAAGTTGTGGTACGCGAAGGGCGTGATGCCCGCCATCTGCGCCGCGTCGAGCTTGCGCACGTACTCGTCGCGGTAGCCATCGAGCATGACCAGCTTCTGCTCGGCGTCTTCCACGGCCTTGAGGGCCGCGCCCAGGCGCTTGGCGATTGCGTCGGAATCGCGCTGCGCAAGGTCGATCAGGGTCTCGAGGGCGGAAGAAGTAGCCATACAGGGTCAGAGTATAGTTCCGCCCGGCATTTTTCGATCACTGGAATAGAGAGGTTAACTGCCCCAAGCTTTCCAGCATGCCCGCGTTGTCGTGGATTTCCTGGCACAGGAACTGTTCGATCTGCTCGTGCTTGGCGATTGCCTGGTCCAGCACCGGATCGCTGCCGGCGGCATAGGCGCCCACGCTGATCAGGTCGCGCGAGCGCTGGTAGCGCGAGTACAGCTGCTTGAGCTTGCGCGCCGCCAGTTGGTGTTCGTGCGAGGTAATCGAGTGCATCGCCCGCGAGATCGACTGCTCGATGTCGATCGCCGGGTAGTGGCCGGCTTCGGCCAGGTGGCGGTTCAGGACGATGTGGCCGTCCAGGATGCCGCGCGCCGCGTCGGCGATCGGGTCTTGTTGATCATCGCCCTCGGACAAGACGGTGTAGAAGGCGGTGATCGAGCCGCCGCCCTCGACGCCGTTGCCGGCGCGTTCCACCAGCACCGGCAGCTTGGCGAACACCGACGGCGGATAGCCCTTGGTGGCGGGCGGCTCGCCGATCGCCAGGGCGATCTCGCGCTGGGCCATGGCGTAGCGGGTCAGCGAATCCATGATCAGGAGGACGTTCTTGCCCTGCTCGCGGAAGTGTTCGGCGATCGCGGTGGCGTAGGCCGCGCCCTGCAGGCGCATCAGCGGCGGGGAGTCGGCCGGCGCGGCCACCACCGCCGAGCGGGCGCGGCCTTCCGGGCCGAGGATCTGCTCGATGAATTCCTTGACTTCGCGTCCGCGTTCGCCGATCAGGCCGACGACGATCACGTCGGCGGTGGTGTAGCGCGCGATCATCCCCAGCAGGACCGATTTGCCGACGCCGGTGCCGGCGAACAGGCCGAGGCGCTGGCCGCGGCCGACCGTCAGCATGGCGTTGATGGCGCGCACGCCGACGTCCAGGGTTTCCGAGATCGGGGCGCGGTCGAGCGGGTTGATCGGGCGTGCGTTCAGGGGCCCCACTTCGTCCGTGCCGAGCGGACCCTTGCCGTCCAGCGGGCGGCCGGCGCCGTCCACCACGCGGCCGAGCAGCTGCATGCCGACCGGCAGGTGGCGCGCACGGTCGCTCGGGCGGCGGCGCGGATGCTGCACGCTGCCCGGTTTCGGCCGGGCGGACTCGACCGGGAACACGCGCGAGCCGGGCACCACGCCTTCGACGTCGCTCTGCGGCATCAGGAACAGGCGCTCGCCTTCGAAACCGACCACTTCGGCCTCGATTTTCAAGCCATTGGCCACCGGGATGGTGCAGGCGCTGCCCACGGCCAGCTTCAGGCCGACGCATTCCATCACCAGTCCGGCCACGCGCGTGACGCGGCCCGAGACCTGGAGCGGTTCGGCCAGGCCGACGAGGGAGTCGCAGTCCTTGATGAAGGATTTCCAGCGGGCGGTGTGGCGGTCGGTTGTCGTCATTTCGTAGGGTGGGCGGCTTCGCCGCCCACGCGGTGATCGCCGAAATAAATTATGTCGCGGCCGTGCCGACGATGGTTGACCGCGTGGGCGGGAGACCCGCCCACCCTACGACAACCAATCAACATTACTCTGGAGGGCATGGGTCAATCGCGCCCAGCGCGCCTGCGCCTGCGCATCGATCTGGTTGCTGGCGGTATCCACCTTGCAGCCGCCACGTCCCAGGGCCGCGTCCTCGACGATGCGCCAGCCGCCCTTGACCAGCTCCTGTCCCATGGCCTGGCGCACGATCTCGGCGTCCTCCGGGTGCAGGGTGAGCGTGGCCGGCTGGGCCAGCACCGGCAGGTAGCCGATCGCTTCCTGCACCACCGGCAGGATCAGTTCCGGGCGCACCTCGAAGGCCGTGCGCACCATTCCCCGCGCCAGGCGCAGGGCCAGTTCCAGCACGTCGTGCGCGATGGTCTCGTCGGCCTGCACCACGGCCTCGCTGAAGGTCGCGGCGATCGCGCGCAGGTGTTCCAGCTCGGCTTCGGCTTCGATCTGGCCGGCCCGGGCGCCGTCGGCATAGCCCTCGGCATGGCCGGCCGCGCGGCCCTCTTGCAGGCCTTCGGCATAGCCCTCGGCGCGCGCCTGCTCGCGGATCGCTTCCAGTTCTTCCGCAGTCGGTAGCGCGATGTGCGGGACGATTTCCACGGGCTCCGGCGCCGGGGGCGGGGCAGGCGGCGTCGTGGCGGCGCGGCGCGCCTGGGTGCTCGGGCGCTCGTCGCCGAACGAGGTCATTTCCCAGCGCTGGTAGGCGCTTTGCTGTTCCTTCGGGATCATCAGATGAACGAATCCTCGCCTTTACCGCCCAGCACGATCTGGCCTTCGTCCGCCAGGCGGCGCACGATCTGCAGGATCTGCTTCTGCTGGGTTTCCACCTCCGACAGGCGCACCGGACCTTTGGATTCCAGGTCCTCGCGCATCATTTCGCCCGCGCGCTGCGACATGTTCTTGAAGATCTTCTCGCGCAGGTCCTGCGAGGCGCCCTTGAGCGCGATGATCAGCATCTCGGACTGCACTTCGCGCAGCAGCAGTTGGATGCCGCGGTCGTCGATGTCGATGATGTTGTCGAACACGAACATCTCGTCCATGATCTTCTGCGCCATGTCGTTGTCGTAGTTCTTGATGTTGTCCATGACGGCCGCTTCCTGCTCGCCGCTCATGAAGTTCAGGATCTCGGCCGCGGTGCGCACGCCGCCCAGCGAGGATTTCTTGATGTTCTCGTTGCCCGACAGGAGCTTGGTCAGCACGTCGTTCAGTTCGCGTAAAGCAGCAGGCTGCACGCCGTCCAGCGTGGCGATGCGCAGCACCACGTCGTTGCGCAGGCGCTCGGTGAAGTGGGCCAGGATCTCGCAGGCCTGGTCGCGCTCGAGGTGCACCAGGATGGTGGCGATGATCTGCGGGTGCTCGTTGCGGATCAGTTCCGCCACCGAGGGCGAGTCCATCCACTTCAGGCTTTCGATGCCCGAGGCGTCCTTGCCGCCCAGGATGCGGTTGAGCAGCACGGCGGCCTTGTCGTCGCCCAGCGCCTTGGTCAGCACCTGGCGGATGTATTCGTCCGAATCGAGACCGACGTTCGAATGCAGGTTGGTCTCTTCCACGAAGGCTTCCAGCACCTTGACCACCTCGGTGTGCTGCACCGACTTCATCTGGGCCATCGCGGCGCCGAGCTTCAGCACTTCGCGCGGGCCCAGGAACTTCATCACTTCGGCCGCTTCCGCTTCGCCCAGGGCCAGCATCAGGATCGCTGCCTGCTGTACGCCTTCCTTGTCCTTGTCACTCATTTGATCCCAACCATGCCTTGATTACGTTTGCAACGATCCGCGGGTCTTCGCGGGCCAGGTCCTGCGCCAGCTGCAGGTTCGCCCGGTAGCCCTGGGCGCGGCGTTCGACTTCCTGTTCCTCGAGCTCTTCCGGATCGGGCTCGCGCTCGTCTTCGGGAATCTCTTCCTCTTCCGGTTCCGGTTCCGGCGGCAGGGCGGTGACCTCGTCGAACTTCTTGATCGCCGGGCGCATCAGCGGCAGCAGGATGCGGTAGTAGAGGAAGGCCAGCACCGCGAACAGCAGCAGGTACTTGCCGATTTCCTTGGCCAGCGGCAGGTTGGCCGGATCGCGCCACCAGTCGAGGCTAGGAGGCGTGTCGTCCGGGCGGTCGACGCCGTCGAACGGAGCGTTGGCCACGTTCAGGGTGTCGCCGCGCTGCTGCGAGTAGCCCATCGCCTGCTTGACCAGTTCGTTGATCTGGGCGACTTCGGCGGCGCTCAGGGGCTTGACCGTGATCTTGCCGGTCTGCGGGTCGACCGAGCGGCGGTAGTTCACCACCACGCCCACCGTCAGGCGCTTGATGCCGCCCATCGGGCGCTGCTCGTAGCGGATGGTCTTGTCGACTTCGTAGTTGGTGGTCGCGTCCTTGCGGGTCGGGCCGGTCGCCGGCGCCGCGCCGCCTGGGGCCAGGCCGTCGATCGGCGCGGTGGCCACGCCCGGCGGCTGGTTCGACAGCGCGCCCGGCACGCCCGAAGCGCCCCCGCCCGGCTGGGTCGATTCCGAGGTCTGCTGGCTGCGGATCGCCTGCGGTTCCGGCGGCGAATTCGGCTTGTACATCTCGGCCGCGGTGTCGACCTGGGCGAAGTCGATCTCGGCGGTCGCTTCGGCGCGCACGTTTTCCTTGCCCACCAGCGGGGCGATGATCGATTCGACCTGCTTGATGATGTTCTGCTGGACCTGCTCGACGTACTTGAGCTGGGTGGCGTCCAGGCCCTTGTGGCCGGGTCCCTTGTTGCCGGTGTCGGACAGCAGGTTGCCGTTCTGGTCGACCACGGTGACGTTGCCGACGGTGAGTTCCGGCACGCTCGAGGCGACCAGGTGGACGATGGCGCTGACCTGGCCCGGATCGAGGGCGCGGCCCGCCTGCAGGGTCAACACCACCGACGCGGTGGGTTTCTGCTGGTCGCGCACGAAGACCGAGGGCTTCGGCATGGCCAGGTGCACGCGCGCGCCGCTGACCGGGCCGAGCGACTGGATCGAGCGCGCCAGCTCGCCTTCCAGCGAACGCTGGTAGTTCACCTGTTCCAGGAACTGCGACACGCCCAGCTTCTGGTTTTCCATCAGTTCGAAGCCGACGTTGCCGCCCTTCGGCAGGCCCTGGGCGGCCAGCTTCAGGCGCAGGTCGTGGATCTGCTCGGCGGGCACCAGGATCGCGCTGCCGCCGTCCGAGAACTTGTACTTGACCCCCATCTGGTCGAGCGAGGCGGTGATGGCGCCGCCGTCGCGGTCGCTGTAGTTCGAGAACAGCACGCGGTATTCCGGCGCCTGGCTCCACATCCACAGGGCGATCATGATGGCGCTGACCAGCGCGATCCCGCCGCCGATGACGACGCGCTTGCCCATGGTGGTCTGCAAAAAGCCCTGTTTCGCCTCTTGCTCGGGCGCCGGGGTGTCGGTCAGTTCATCAGCAACTGCTGCCATGGTCGGTAATGTAGGGGGGAAGTAGGAGAGTAGCCATGATTATGAAGCCACAGAGCAACATTCAAACGGTGAAACAGGGGTGGAAATCCGTGCTTCTTCGCACGAGGAATGTGCGCGGGCGCTGGTAATCTGGCAGGGTGAAAAAAGTGAAACCCTCGGCAGGCAGGAGCGAACGATGAGTATTGGCGGAATCGGCGGCATCGACAGCAGCCGCATCCAGGCGATGATGGAACAGCTGAAAGCCGCGGCAAGCAAGCCGGCGGCCGGTCCGGTCGCGCCGGCGGGCCTGGGCAATGTCGCGCCCCAGGGCGGCGTGGCCAAGCTCGATTTCGCCGATGCCCTCAAGACCTCGCTCCAGCAGGTCAGCAATACCCAGAAGCAGGCGCAGGAACTCGGCCAGCGCTTCGCGCTGGGGGACGATACCGTGAGCCTGTCCGATACGATGATCGCGATGCAGAAATCCAGCATCGCTTTCCAGGCAACGGTACAAGTTCGCAACAAGCTGGTGTCGGCCTATCACGACATCATGAACATGCAGGTGTAAGCCAGCGTCAAGCACATTGGCGGCCGTACCAGGCCTCCAGTCCCGGCGCCGGCAGCGGCCGGCTGAAGTGATATCCCTGTCCCGACTGGCAACCGCGCTCGCGCAGGTAGTGCAGCGCCGCCGCCGTTTCGATCCCTTCCGCGACCAGTTCCAGGTCCAGGCTCCTGGCCAGTGCGATGACGGCGTCGATGACGGCGCGGCTCGCATGGTCGGTCTCGAGACGGCGCACGAAGGACTGGTCGATTTTCAGCTTGTCCAGGGGAAGCGTGGACAGGCTGCTCAGGCTGGAATACCCGGTGCCGAAGTCGTCGAGCGCGATCTTGACGCCCAGCGCCCTGATCTCGTGCAGGACGGCGACCGATTCGGCCAGGTTCTCCATGATCGCGGTTTCGGTCAGTTCGAGCACCAGCCGGCGCGGGTTCATGCCGGAAGAGGCGATCAGTTCCCGGATGAAGGCGGCAAAGCCGGCGCGCCGGAACTGGATCGCCGAGACGTTGATCGACACCGTCAGGGCCAGTCCCGCCGCCTCCCAGGCCACCTGCTGGCGGCATGCCTCCTGCGCCGCCCACGCTCCCAGTGGAGCGATCAGCCCGCAACTTTCCGCGATCGGAATGAAGGTGGCGGGCCCGACCTGGGGCGCCAGCCCGTCTTCCAGGCGCACCAGCGCCTCGGCGCCGTCCATCAGGCCGGTCGCCAGGTTCACGATCGGCTGGTAATGCAGGCGCAGGCCATCGTGATCGATGGCCTGCTGCAGGCGATGCTGCACGCTCAGCGTGAACTGGGCCTGCTCCCCCATCTCGTGCGAATACAGCCTGGCGCCGGCCCGGCCGCTTTGCTTGGCCGCCAGCATGGCCATGTCGGCGGCATGGATCAGGGCGCTGGCCGTCTCGCCGTGCTGCGGGAACAGGCTGATGCCGACCGAGGCCGACAGGGCCACTTCGATATTGCCGAGGCTGACGGGAGCCGCCACCGCCCGGATGATCGTGTCCGCCATCCGCACCGGATCGCGCACGTTGCCGTCGCCCATGATGAGCATGAACTCGTCTCCCCCCGCACGCGCCAGCAGGCCGCGGCCGGCCGTGCAGGCCTGCAGACGCGCAGCGATTTCCCGCAGCACGCGGTCGCCCACGTCATGCCCATGGATGTCGTTGACCGGCTTGAAGCGGTCCAGGTCGATGAACAGCAGGGAGCCGCCGGTTTCCCAGCCGGGTCCGCGCGCCAGTGCGCTTTCCAGGAAGGCCAGGGCCTGGGTGCGGTTCGCCAGCCCGGTCAGCGCATCGTGCGCGGCGGCCCAGCGTACCGCCTGCTCGGCCTGGCGCCGTTCGCTGATGTCGCGCGGCGCCACGTGCATCAGCCACTCGCCGCGGTGCTGCAGCACGGTGGCGCTGATCTCGACCGGGAATTCGCTCCCGTTCTTGCAGCGGTACACCCGCTCGAAGGGCGGAGGCGGGTGCGGCGAGTGGCGGCAGATGTCGAACACGCTGCGCAGCAGCTCCGGCGCGGTGGGCAGGTCGAGGTCGAACAGCGTCATCGCCAGCAGCTCGCCGTTGCGGTAGCCGAGGCGTTCGCAGGCCATCCGGTTGGCGTAACGGATGGCGCCGCGTTCGTCGAGCAGCAGCAGCATTTCGTTGCTGTGTTCGCTGAAGAACTTGAACTGTTGTAGCTCGTCCTGTTGCGCGCGCAGGTCGGCGTCGCGCTGGCGCAGCAGTTCGGCAGCCTGTTCCATGGCGCCGCCGAGCTGGACCGCCTCGAGCACGTGCAGCGGCTTGCGCGCCTGCGCGCCGCCGTGGCCGAGGGCATACGCCTGTTCGATCAGGACGTGGAAGGACCTGGCAATCGAGCTTCCCATGCGGCGCGCCAGCAGCAGCCCGGCGGCGAACAGGAGCGTCACCAGGATGCCGAGGAAGGCCAGTTTCTGCAGCAGCGGCATCAGGATCTGCTGGCGCGGAATCCCGATGATGCTGGTGTAGCCGGTTTCCGGCGAGCGCACGAAGACCGTGAAGTTGCGCATCCCGTCCTGGGTGAGGTGTTCCACCGTCCCGACGCTCTGGCGGGCGACCTCCTCGCGCAGGGTGGCGCGGGCCGGCTTTCCGACCAGGCTGGCGGCATTGCGGTTGCGCCCCATGATGACCCCCTGGCGGTCGAGCAGGCTGGCGAGCCAGCCGTCCGGCAGCTTGTGGTCGGACAGCTGCGCGCTCAGCTGGGAAGCGGGAACGGCGATGGCCAGTGCGTACGTGGTCTTGCCGCCGCCCGTCACCGGCACGTAGACGGCCAGCACCGGCCCGGCTGCGCCGGCGCCTGCCAGGACGTTCGACAGGAAGGGCTGCCCGGTCGCGAACACCTGCGCCACCGCGGCGGCGTGCGCGGATGTCTTCGCGAGCGGGTCGCCACTGCCCGTGAGGCTGGCGAACAGGCTGCCGTCGGCCTGGTACAGCGCCGCCGCGCCGCCGGCGGCGGCAGCGGACATGAGGTGGGCCGCCTGGCGCCGGAAGGCGGCGAGCTGCCCCGGCAAGCCGTCGCCAACCTCCGCCAGCGCGCGTGCCAGGTCGCGGGTACGCAGCAGGTGGGCGTCGGTGTGCACCATGATCGACTGCGCCATCTTGATCGTGTCTTCGGTCTGGCGGCTGCGCTCCTCGCGGTATTCCAGGGCGATGAAAAAGGCAATGCCGATCACCCCGGCAGCAGGCAGGCCAGCACCAGGATGCGCAGGAAATGCGCCACCGGACGCTGGCGGGTGGCCGGCGGGGAGGCCGGCGGCAGCGCGGCAGGTCCGGACACGGCGTTCGATTCGGAAGGCATCATGGGCTTTGCAGGAAGGGCCGGGTCTCGTTTCGGATGCCTTATGGCAACTCATATGGTAGTGCAGAAACAGCCGCGTTTGCTGCTCGCGCCCCGCGTTTCAAGCAGAACGATGCATGCTTACAACTGTCTGACTGCTGCTCAGGCTGGCAATCCCATATCCGTTTCGGGCGCGGGTTTACGGGCGGAATTCGGTCGAACGCAGCGTTCGGCAAGGAGTTTTAGAAGCACAGTTTGCCCAACTGAAACCGAATTTGATTAATTTGAGTGAAAGCTGCGCTTGAATCCCATTATACGATGCGATCAGGTAAGGAAACGCAAGATCTTATCGATTTTTCGGGGATTTCATCATTTTTCCGACGGGCCGGGGGGAAGGCCAGGCGGCAGGCTGCTCAGGCGGCCTGGATTTCCTTGCGTTGGAACGTCACCGGCATGCTGCCGTCGCGCGGGCTTGGCTCCGGCAGCAGCGAGGCCAGGGTATGGCGGTCCAGCTCGGCGAGATAGGCCGTGGTCGCATTCGAGAGCACGCCCTTGAGCGCACAGGCCTTCACCAGCCCGCACGGATTGCCGTTCGGGTCGAAGCATTCGGCCATGTAGAAATCGCTCTCGCTCTGGCGCACCACCGCGCCGATGTTGATGTCTTCCGGTTTGTGCGCCAGGCGGAAGCCGCCGTTGCGGCCGCGGACGGTCTCGATGACGCCGTTGCGCCCCAGTTCGTGCACCACCTTCATCAGGTGGTTCTTCGAAATGTTGTGCAGGTTCGCGATTTCCTGGATCGTGACGAGCCGCCCCGGATTGCTGCCGAGGTGGAGCAGGGTCCGCAAGGTGTAGTCGGTGAAGGAAGTCAGGCGCATGATCAGGGAAGTATACCCGAAGCATCCCGCCGTCGGGCACGACATCGTATGCGGGGTGCATACATGTTAACCAGTCATTACAAACCATTACTTGATTTGCTGTTCTTGTCGTTTCAATATGTCGGGAGTTTGGCCGCCCGAGGCCGCCGTCGTCTGCCGCCTTCTGCCGGAGTATGCACATGCAAGCAATCTCTTCCGCCGTCCACATCATGCACGCCGACCCGATCATGACCGTCGGGCTGCACGCCATCCTCGCCGGCCAGCCGGGCCTGCGGGTCACCACCCAGCTGCGCCAGCCCGAGGCGCAGCAGGTGGCGCGCGTGCTGGTGACCGATTACGACACCGGCATCAAGCTGGCGCGCAAGCCGTCGCCCGGCAGCCAGGCTCCCTGCGTGCTGGTCGTGACCCAGTTCGACAAGGAGTGGGAAGTACGCCTGGCGATGGATGCCGGCGTGGCCGGCTACCTGCTGCAGTCCTGCGGCACCGACGAACTGGCGCACGCGGTCGAGCAGCTGGCGCGCGGCCAGCGCTACCTGAGCGAGTCGATGACGCGCAGCGTCGCCGACAGCCTCACCCGCGAATCGCTCACCGGGCGCGAGACCGACGTGCTGCAGTTGCTGGCGCAAGGCTGCTGCAACAAGTCGATCGCGCGCAAGCTGGGCATCGGCGTGGGCACCGTGAAGACCCACGTGAAGGGCGTGATGAGCAAGCTCGACGCCACCGCGCGCACCCATGCGGTGGTGGTCGCGACCCAGCGCGGCCTGATCCGCCCCGGCGGCGGCGCCGGCATGTCCGCCTAGGTGCGCAGGGCGCTGCCGCGGCAGCGGAGTCAGGCGCCGGACAGCACCCACTGCCCCTCGTGCTGGTAGGCCGCGCAGTTCTTGCCGGCGTTCTTGGCCGTGTACATCGCCGCATCGGCGCGCGAGCGCAACTGGTCGGCGCTTTCGCCCGGCCGATGCAGCGCCATCCCGATGGTGGCGCCGGGCTGGGTCCGGCCCCCGGTTTCCGGGTAGGGGCGGGCAGCGGGCCGCAGGATCCGCTGCGCTACCTGGAGCGCCTCGGGCCACGGCGTGTGAAGGCGGTCGAGCAGGACCACGAATTCGTCGCCGGCCAGCCGCGCCACGGTGTCGACCTGCCGCACCGCGTCAAGCAGGCGCCGGCCGAAGGCGACCAGCACCGCATCGCCCGCTGCATGGCCGCAGATGTCGTTGACGGCCTTGAAACCGTCCAGGTCGATGAACATCAGCACCACCGGACGCGGCGCGCACGGCAGGGTGCCCAGCACCTGCTGGAGCCGTCCCGTGAACTCGTAGCGGTTGGGCAGGCCGGTGAGGAAGTCGTGGGTGGCCCGGTAGTGCAG
Organism: Massilia sp.; assembly: GCF_046293535.1. Classification (NCBI taxonomy): domain Bacteria; kingdom Pseudomonadati; phylum Pseudomonadota; class Betaproteobacteria; order Burkholderiales; family Oxalobacteraceae; genus Massilia; species Massilia sp. The sequence goes on from NZ_JBKBOV010000052.1 coordinate 14,784, forward strand.
TTCCTCGGACAGGCGGCGCGTCTGTTCCTCGGATTCGATCTGCTCGGTGACGTCGCGTCCCGAGCAGAACATGCGCCCGTCCGACGCCACCCGGGTACTCCATTCGATCCAGCGCCAGCCGCCGTCGGCATGGCGGTAGCGGTTGCGAAAGCCCAGCACCGCGCCGCCGCTGGCCAGTTCGCCGGCCTTTTCCAGGGTGCGCGCGCGGTCGTCCGGATGGAGGAAATCGACGAAAGGGCGCGACATCAGCACCGCTTCGTCCCAGCCCAGCAGATCGCGCCAGGCCGGATTGACCTGCATGATATAGGCGTCGGGGCTGGAGATCGACAGCAGGTCCGGGGCGAGGGCGAACAGCGCATCGCGGTCCTCGATCGCCTTCTTCTGGGCCGTGATGTCGATCACCTGGGCGATCAGGCACTCCGGGCGGCCGGCATCGTCGCGGCACAGCGTCACCGTGAGCAGGCCCCAGACCACGGCGGCGTCGGGCCGGCGGTAACGCTTCTCGAGGCAGTAGGAGTCGAGTTCGCCGGCCAGCATCCGCTCCAGGAAGGCCAGGTCGGCCTCGAGATCGGCCGGATGGGTGACGTCGCGGTAGCTCAGGGCCAGCAGTTCGGCGCGCGGATAAGCCAGGAAGGTGCACAGCGCCTCGTTGAACTCGAGCCAGCGGCCTTGCAGGTCGAGCAGCGCCATGCCGACGGCCGACCTGGCGAAGGCGGCAAGAAAGTGGCAGGAGGGGGCGGGGCTCGGCATGGGCGGCACACACATCGTGAGGTAGCGCCAGTGTAGCCGATTTATTTTTTTTGCTACTAGAAAGATTGCATTATGTAAATACTCAGGCCCCGCGCACTACCCACCGCCCGTCGCCTTCGTAGGCGGCGCGGTTCTTGCCCGCGTTCTTGGCCACGTACATGGCGGCGTCGGCGCGCGAGAGCAGCCGGTCGGCGCTGTCGCCCGGATGGTGCAGCGCCATCCCGATGCTGGCGCCGGGCTCGGTGCGCCCCGCGACCTCGGGGTAGGGCTGGGCGGCCGCGAGCAGGATCTTGTCGACCACCTGGCCGGCGTCGTGGCAGGGATCGTGCAGGTGGTCGAGCAGGACCACGAACTCGTCGCCCGCCAGCCGCGCCACCCCGTCGGTGCGCCGCACCGATGCCATGAGACGGCGGCCGAAGGCGATCAGCACCGCGTCGCCGGTTTCGTGGCCGCACAGGTCGTTGACCGCCTTGAAGCCGTCCAGGTCGATGAACAGCAGCCCCAGCGGACGCGGCTCGCGCCCGAGCGCGTCGATCGCTTGCTGCAGGCGGCCCATGAATTCGTAGCGGTTGGGCAGGCCGGTGAGGAAGTCGTGGGTGGCGCGGTGGTGCAGTTCCTTGGACATGCGGCGCTGCTCGGACACGTCGCGCATGAAGGCGGTGAAGTAGCGTTCGCCCTTGAGAGGCACCACGCCCACCGTGATCTCGACCAGGATCTCGCTGCCGTCCTTGCGCAGGGCCGGCAGCTCGACCCGCTTGCGCGAGGCCGCGACCATGCGCTTGCTCAGGAAGGCCTGGACGCCGTCGTGGTGGCGCCGGCGCATCCGCTCCGGCGTGATCAGCTCGGCCATCGGCTGGCCGATCGCCTCCTGCGCGCTCCAGCCGAAGGTGGCTTCGGCCTGCTTGTTCCATTCGGTGATGATGCCCTGCTCGTTCATGCCGAGGAAGGCATCGTTGGCGTTCTCGACCAGCAGGCTGATCTTCTGCTCCTGGCTGCGCAGCCGTTCCTCGTCCTCGACCTGGCCGCTGACGTCGCGCACCGAGCAGTACAGCAGCTCCGCCCCGACCGCGCGCGTGTTCCATTCGAGCCAGCGGTAGCCGCCGCGCGCATGGCGGTAGCGGTTGCGAAAGCCCTTGGCCACGCCGCCGCGGTAGATCTTGTCGGCTTCGCGCAGCGAGGCGGCGCGGTCGTCGGGATGGATGAAATCGATGAAGGGCTGGGTGGTCAATTCGTCCTGGGTCCAGCCCAGCGCGTCGGTCCAGGCTGGATTCACCTGGCGCAGGTAGCCGTCCTTGCCGACGATCGCCAGCAGGTCGGGCGACAGGGTGAAGAAGGCGTCGCGTTCCTCGACCGTCTTCTTCTGTTCGGTGACGTCGAGCAGTTGGGCGATCAGGCATTCCGGGGCGCCGCCCGCGTCGCGGCTGAGCGACACCGTCAGCAGGCCGCAGACCACGCGGCCGTCGGCATGGCGGTAGCGCTTTTCCAGGTTGTAGGAGTCGATCTCGCCCGCCAGCACCCGGTTGAGCAGGGTCAGGTCGGCGGGCAGGTCATCCGGGTGAGAAATGTCCTGGAGGCCGAGCGTCATCAGCTCGTCGCGGCCATGGCCCAGGATCCGGCATAGCGCCGGGTTGACCTCGATCCACAGGCCGTCGAGGCCGACGACTGCCATGCCCACCGACGAGTGGGCGAACGCGGTGTAGAACAGGTCGGTGGTCGGGGTGTGCATCGGCATCTGGGCACCAGGGTAGCGAGATACCGAAGTGTAGCCTATCTACCGTTCAACAACCATCAACATTGCCAAATGGTAATTGCCAATTTGATCAGGCGAGGCCGGCCAAGCGCGCATTGCGCTCGCGTTCGAGCTTGGTGATGTAGCGCTGCACCGCGGCCATCCCGCCACGCGACATGTCGATGAACTGCAGGCCGATGCGGCGGTTGCTCTTGTTGTTCAGCAGGGTCAGGTCGAGCGAGTTGCGCACTTCCAGCGTCACCGTCACCGGGCCGATCTCGGGCAGTTCGATGCGGCAGTTGGGAAGCTGGGCGCCGATGGTCGTGTCGAGCTGGAGCTTGTTGTCGAGGACGGCGATGCCGCCGCAGCTGATGTCGTGCAGCGGGAAGACGCCGGTGCCGGCCCCGAGCTCGAGCGGCAGCGGGAGGATCGCCCGCACCGGGTTCGACACCGGGGTCTCCATGCGGTAGTACTCGCGGCGCTGCAGACGGATCAGGCTCGGCGGGATGTCGGCGCGCAGGGCGGCCTCGCCCTCGAACAGGGTGGGACGCAGGTTCTCGGCGGTGAACAGGATGCGGATCTTGTCGAGGAAGGTTTCGCAGCGCACCTTGCCGGCTTCGACGATGCGCTCGTTCTGCATGCGCTCGATCGAGCGGTCGAGCACCATGGTGTTGGTGGCTTCGTCGACGTCGAGGACGGTGGTGACGCAGACGTCGGCCTCGCCCTTGACCAGCATGCGCACCAGCTGGTGCTTCTCGCCGATCTGGCGCAGCAGCGCGACGACTTCACGGCGCGACTCCACCTCGTAGTCGTGCCAATTATCGAGTTCCTGATCATTCATTGCTTGTACCAGCGTTTGCCGCGTCGTCCAGGTTGAGGTGGGGCGTTGGCCCTCCATGTTTCTGAGCCGACTCAATATGATATAGCCAGGCCAACAGTTCCGCAATTGCGCGATACAGCGCCGGCGGAATCTCGCGGTCCAGGTCGACCCCCATGAGCAGCTGCACCAGTTCCTTCGATTCGTGGACGAAGACGCCGGCTTCCCTGGCGCGGCGCATGATCTGCTCGGCGACCAGGCCCTGGCCCTTGGCCACCACCTTGGGCGCCGGGTCGCCGCTGCCATAGGCGAGGGCGACGGCGCTCTGGCGCCGGCCCGGGCCCTTGCTCGCGTCAGTCATCGTCAGTCATGCCAGTGTCGCCGTCCGGTGCGCGCACCTCGAAGCCCGCCAGCCGGGTGCCGGCCGCGTCGAGCGCGCCGGCCAGGCTGCCCATGTGGCGGCGCAGCAGGGCGGCCGTGTTTTCGCTGCCGGCGTCGAACTGCACCTGCACGCGCCCGTCGGCGAGCGTCACGCGGGCCTCCAGCTCGCCCAGTTCGGGAAAGCGCAGGCGCAGGCGGCTGTGCCAGTGCGCCCCCGCCTCGCCGGCTTCGTCGTGTCCTTCCCGGGTATCGCGCTGCACTTCCAGCTGCATCGGCTGGCCCGGCCACAGCTTGCCCTGCCAGGCGACCTGGGCCTGCTCCTGGGTGGCCAGCTGCAGGTTGATGAACTGGGCGGTGGCCGGGTCGGTCGGCAGCTGGCGCGCGCCTTCCTTCGCCAGTTGCTGCTGCGGTTCGGCGTTCAGTTCGGCCAGCGCGCGCGCGCCCTGCGCCCATTCGGCCACGTGCGATTCGTAGAACAGGCCGCTTTTGCCGAGGGCCTGCTGCAGGCCGGCCGCGATGCTGGCGGCATCCGCGCCGGCCGCGGCCACCACTGGCGCCCGGCCCAGGGCGGCAGTCAGCGGCGTCTCGAGCTTCTGGGCGGCCGCGAGCACGCCGCCGATGGTCTTGCCGGCCTGGCTGAGCGTCGTGTTGTTGGCTTCCGCGCCCAGGGTCTGGACGGCGCTGCCGGCCGCGGCGGCTTGCAGCAACGCGGCGGCGCGCCCGACGGCGGCCCCTTCGCGCATGGCGAGCGGCGCCTTGCCCGGGTCGGCGCCCTGGGGCAGCGGCGGGCCGGCTTCGCTGAACACCGGATTGGCCCCGAGCCCGACCTGGAAGGTGGGGCGCGGATGCACCGACACCAGCGTGAGCGGCACGTCGGCGCCCACCTGGGCACCTGGAGGAAGCTGCATGCGGGCGGGAATGTTGGCGACCTTGACGACGAAACTGCCGTCGGTCAGCTTGGCGAGGACTTCGCCGTGCAGCGCCTTGCCCAGTTGAGGGGCAAGGGACCGCTGGAAGGCTTGCTGGCGCGGGTCATTCAGGTGTTCGGCCGGCCTGACCGGGCTGACCGGCAGGACGGCGGAGACGAGCTCGCGCGGCAGCATGCTGGTGCTCTGGCCCTTACACGCCGTAGGCGCGGGCGACGCGGCGTTCGGTCGAGGTGTTGTTGATCAGGGCCGACAGGCGCGCCATCCATGGGGTGGTCAGGTCGCGGATCTGGCGGTCGGCGGCGAGCATGCGGCGGATCGCGTCGACCTTCTTGACGCGCTGCGGGCCGGCCAGCGGCTGCGGCTCGCTTTCCTTGAGCTGGCGCACGTGCAGGGCGCACTGCCGTTCGAGCTCGGCCAGCCGATCCCAGTCGCTGTCGCTGGCGGCGCGCAGCATCTGGTCGGTGATCACCGCCATGGTTTCATAGGTATCGACGATATCGTCGCTGGTCATCTGCGGCATGTTCTCAAACACTCATCAGGGTCGGGGCGCGCAGTGGCGCCGGGGCGGCGGGAGCGGTCGCGCCGCCGGCCGCGGCTTGCGGGTCGATCGCGTTCCAGGCTTCGCGCAGTTCGGACAGCAGCGCATGCGCTTCTTCCAGGATCGCCGGGTCGTTGCGGAGGTTGGCCTTGAGCAGGCGTGCGCTGATGTATTCGTACAGGGCGTCGAGGTTCTGGGCGATCTCGCCGCCGACTTTCTTGTCGAGGGCGGCGCGCAGGCCGTTGTCGATGATGTTGATGGCCTTCGAGATGGCGGCGCCCTTGGCGGGGATGTTCCCGGCCTTCATGTTGCTGATGCCGCTCAGGATCGACACCATTGCGCCGTCGTACAGCATGACGATCAGTTTGTGCGGGGAAGCGGCGGCGACGCCGGTCTCGAGACCGACTTTCGCATAGGCGCCGACGCCGCGTTGCATGGTTCCAAACATCGTGTTCTCCAGGTGTTTAAGCACGGCTTGCGTTCGCGCTGAGCGTCGCAAGCTGCTGGGTCAGGTAAGCCGAGGTCGATTGCATCGACATCAGGGCGGTATCGAGCGCGGTGAACTGCGCGCGGTAGCGTTTTTCGATGGTTTCCAGGCGCGACTCGAAACGGTCGCGCGCGCTGGTGACGGATTTCAGGGTGACGTTCAGGCCGTCGGTCTTGCTGGCAAGCAGGCTGTCCTTGCCGGTGAAGCTGGAGGCCAGGTTGGTCAGTTCGAAGGCGAAGCCCTTGGAGAAGCTGACGGTGCCGCGCTCGCCGACCTGGCCGCCGCTGACCGTGAGCTCGATGCCTGCGGCGGGCGAACCGGCAGCCGCCGTCAGGCGCTGGCCGTTGCCGGTGGCGGCGACGCCGCCGATCGTGCCTTCGACGTCCTTGCCTTTCACCGGGGTGGCGCCGCCGAACAGGTTGGCCGGGTCGTAGCCGCTGACGTGGGCGATCTCGATGTTCGACATCTCGCCGAACTTGCTCGAGAAGATCGACAGGCGGCCATCGTCCCCGAGCTTGGTCTCGACCGTGTCGCCGGCGCCGGCGAAAGTGGTGTTGCCGTTGATGGCCGCGCGCAGCATCGCGGCCAGCTGGGCATTGGTATAGGTGCCGGCGGCCAGCTTGATTTCCTGGATCTTGTTTTCGGTGACCGGGTCGGTCTGGTTCAGGGTGACGCGCCAGGTGGTGTTCGGGGCGATCGTCGTCGAACCCGACAGCGCCGCAGCGCTGGTGAGCGTGCCCTGGGTCGCCAGGCTGGTGATGTTGATGCCGTAGGTGCCCGGCTTGGTCGACGCGCCCGACTTCTCGAACTTGATCTGGCCATCGGTGGCCTTGCCCATGGCGGCGAACAGGCCGCCGATGTCGGCGAAATTCTCCGTGACTGCCTTGTTCAGCTTGGTGGAATCGACGGCCAGGCCGCCGTCCTTCTGGAAGCTGATGCCGACCTGGCTGAGGTTGGTCAACTTGCCGCCCAGGCCTTCGACCGCCGTCCCGAGCTGGCGCCGCAGTTGGCTCTGGATCGAGCGCACCGAGGCGTCGCCCTGCAGCAGGCCGGCGGTCCTGGTCTCGGCGTTGTAGCCGGTCAGGCTCGAGATCGTCTTGTTGAGATCGTTGTACGCCTTGACGAAGTTGTTGACGGCGGTCGACACCGCCGCGGTGTCGCGGGTCACGTTCAGCGTGGTGCTGCCGATGCCGGTGATGTCGAGCGACACGCCCTGCACCGCCTCGGTGACGGTGGTGCTGCTGCTGCGGATGTCGATCCCGTTCATGTTGAGCAGGGTATCCTTCGCCGCGCTGGTCTGGGTCAGGTTCTGCGCGCCGGCCGGGTCGTGGCCGAGCAGGGCCGCGATGGCCGGATCGGGCGGCTGGCCGTCGACGCCGTCGACGCCGATCTTCATCGAGGATTTTTCGCCGGTCTTGTTCGAGGTCAGCACCAGGTGGTAGGGGTTGTCGCCGCCGTCGGACACGATGGTGGCGGTGACGCCGATGTTGGCCTTGTTGATGGCGTCGCGGATGCCCTGCAGCGACTGGTCGCCGGCCTCGAGCGTCACGGTGCCGCTGGCTTGCGCGCCGTCCTGGCTGAAGGTGGCGCCGCCGAGGTAGCTGCCGGCGGGGCCGGCGCTGAAGCCGGCGGCGGCCGGGTTGCTGCCGCCGACCAGGATCTGGCTGCCGTCGGTGGAGCTCAGGGTCACGCCGGCGGTGGTGGTGGCGCTGGTGCCGGTATTGGCCACGCCGGTTCCCTTCAGGCCGCCGGTGGCGCCGCCGCTGCCGCCGATGATTTCGGCGACGGTCAGGTTGGAGCCGTCCGCCGCGGTGAACTGCAGGGTGCCGGCGGCGGCCGTGCCGGTGAAGCTGATATTGGCGGCGGCCAACGCGGCGCTGACGGTGCCGTCGGTCAGGGCGGCATCGATCTGGGCCTTGCCAAGCGAGGAGCCGGTGCCGGCCTGCGACACGATCTGCACGCCGCCGACCGTCAAGGCATAGCTGGAGGTGGCGGTGGTCGTGACGGTGCCGAAGCCGGCGAACAGGTTGGCCGCGCTGCTTGCGGTGCCGGCCTTGGCGGTCACGCCGGTGGTGTCGCTTTTCGCATTGATCGCTTCCGCCAGTTGCGCTGCGCTGCGGGTCGCGCCGCTGGTGGTGATGGCGGTGCCGTTGAGCGTCAGGGAGCCGTTGCTGATGCCGGTGCCGGCGGTCGAGGCGCTCAGCTGGCCGCCGGCCACGCCGAAGGTGCCGCCGCCGATGCTGCCGAACTGGAAGGTCAGGGTGGTTTTGGCGCCGGCGCCGATGGTCGCGCTCATGCTGGCGCGGCCGGCCGTGCTCAGGCTCTGGGCCGAGGCCATCTGGGTCACGTTGATCTTGTATTTGCCGGCAACCGCGCCGGCGCCGGCGGTGCCGCCCAGGATGTCCTTGTTGCCGCTGCTGGTGTTCAGCGCGCTGAAGGTCGAGGGAGAGTTCAGCGAAGTCAGTGCGCCCTGGAAGGCGCCCACCGCCGCGCTGACTTTGCTCAGCGCGTTCATGCGCGCCTGCAGTGCGGCGGACTTCTTGTCGAAGTTGGCCAGCGGCGCCGCTTCGGCCTGCATCAGCTTGCTGATGATGCCGTCGACGTCGAGCCCGGAACCGATGCCGCTTGAACTGATGCCCACTTTGTTTCTCCCGTGAAAGCGATAATGTAAGTCATTATCGACAGAAGCAAACCGGACTTAAGAGTGGGAAATGTGTCCTAATTCAATTAGTAGGACATGGAGAAGAGGACGTTGACAGGCATGCAAGCCGGTGCCTCCCTGGTGGAGGGCGGGCACCGGGCTGCAAGCCGGACCGTCTTCAGGCGGTCTGGCTGATCAGGAGACCGCGCATCTTGTCGATGGATTTGGCGATCTCGAGCGCTTCGACCGAAGGAATCTGGCGCACCACTTCGCGGGTACCTTCGTCGATGATCTTGACCACGATTTCCTTGCTGTCTTCGTCGATCGCGAATTCCAGGCTCTGCGACGAGGCGCGCATGCTTTCATTGATCTTCCCGACGGCATCGACGACCTGTTCGCGCGAAGGCGGGGGCGCCTCCTGCGCTTGCGCCGGCCGGGCCTTGGCGGGCTGGACGTTCTGCTGCTCGAGTGCTGGAAGCGTGCGCTCTTCCAGGCGCTGCGCCACGGATGAGCCAAGAGATTGGATGTTCATGGGACTTCCCTAAGCAAAAATCCCCGGCTGAATTTCTTCAGCCGAGGAGCCGTTTGACTACACGGATGGACTGGTTAGTCCGTCAACCATTAGCCACGCAGGAGCGACAGGACACCGTTCGGCAGCGAGTTCGCCTGGGCCAGCATCGAGGTGCCGGCCTGCTGCAGAATCTGGCCGCGGGTCATTTTCGCGGTTTCAGCAGCGAAGTCGGTGTCGACGATGCGGCTGCGCGATGCCGACAGGTTCTCGGTCGACGACGACAGGTTCGAGATCGCCGATTCGAAGCGCGACTGCAGTGCACCGTACTCGGCGCGCTGGCTGTTGACTGCCGACAGTGCCGCATCGGCGGTCTTGATGGCGGCCTGGGCGCCATCGAAGGTGCTGATGTCGAGGTTGGCCACCGACTTCAGGGCCGAGGCGCCGCCAAGGTTCATGGTGGTGGTTGCATCGGCCACCGAGAAGCTCTTGTCGGAGTTCAGGGTGATCTTGCCCATCGCGGTGGCGCCGGTTGCGCCGTTGGTGGCCACTGCGGTGCCGACGCTACCATCGGTGTCGTAGGTCGCGATCTCGGCATCGGTTGCAGCGTTGCCGGTGGTGGCATCCCTCAGCTTGATGTCGTTGCCGTCGGCGTGGCTCAGCTTGATGCCGCCGTTGGTGGCATCGTAGGACGCGGTGACGCCGGTCTTGGCCGATTGCGCGTTGAAGGCGCTGATGGCGCCGGCATGGCCGTTGGCGTCGTCGGTGCTGACCGAGAACGAGATCGTCACGGCACTGGCGTTGTCCGATGCCAGTTCCAGCGTGTACGATTTGCCGGCGACCAGCGCCAGGTTGGCGTCGGTCTTGGCGGTGGCGGTCACGCCGGTATCGCCGCTGACGTTGTTGATCTTGGCGACGGTGGCCTTGGCGGTGGCGTTGGCGTCGACGTCGACGCCTTTCGAGCCTTGCGAACCATTGATGGTCACGGTGCCGGCAACCACGCCGTTGGACGCGCCGGTGACAGCACCCTTGGCGGCGACGTCGGTGGTGTTGTTGCCGTAGGTCGAGGTGTTGAAGTTGGCGCCGCCCATCGAGATCAGTTGGCCTGCATTGGCGCCGACCTGGAAGTTGGCGGTGCCCATCGAACCGTCCAGCAGCTTCTGGCCGTTGAATTCGGTGGTGTTGGCGATACGGTTCAGTTCCGAGGTCAGCTGGGTGACTTCGGTCTGCAGGGCCTTGCGGTCGTTGGCCGAGTTCGACGAGTTCGACGACTGCACTGCCAGTTCACGGATACGCTGCAGGATGTCGCCCGAGCTCGACAGGGCGCCTTCCGCGGTCTGGGCCATCGACACGCCGTCGTTCGCGTTGCGGGTGGCCTGGGTCATGCCCTTGATCTGCGAATTCATGCGGTCCGAGATGGCCAGACCGGCAGCGTCGTCCTTGGCGCTGTTGATGCGCAGGCCCGACGACAGGCGCTGGATCGAGGTGTTCAGGGAAGCTTGCGAGGTCGACAGGTTACGCTGCGAGTTCAGGGATGCAACGTTGGTATTGATTACGGATGCCATGGTATTTCTCCAGACTGTATTTCGGGGTGGGCCACCTTGCCCTGTTCACTTTGGTGCGCCACGCTGTTCCGTGACGATCACACCGCTGTTGATGCAGGTAACGGAGCACCCCGTGTAATCTTTATGGTGGGAAACGAAAATATTTGGCCAAAAAAATCCTCAAGTTTTATGGCTGGCCGCGTCTAGACGACGCAGCGGGAGAAAACTTTAGGGCGAAAAAAATTAAATTTTTTAAAGATCAGTCCCTCAAGCCATCGCCTCCGGCCAAAAAAAACGCGGCCTGAGCCGCGTTTCGATGTCATTTGAACACCAGATTAATGGCGTAGGAAGCCATAGAGCTTGTCCAGGCTGTTCCAGCCGCTATTCTTGAGCGCATCGTTGACGCGCCGCGCAAAACCGGTGTTGTGGCGGAAGCGGCGATAGAAGACCTGTACCGTCTCGACCAGCGCATCGGCGTCCGGCAAGGGGCCTTCGCTCGCGCAACGGGCCGCCAGCATCATGCGCAGCAGGCCAAAGCGCGACACCAGTTCCAGGTAGCTGTCATAGGCACTGCCTCGGCCGAACGGGAACAGATGCGTGAACATTTCATTCAAGATGTAATGATCGAGCAGATGCGGAGCCGCCTCGAGCGCCAGCGGGAGGCGCCGCACGCCGGTGGCGTAGGCGGCAAGCACGTCTGCGACAGGCGCATTGCCGGTGTGCGGGTCCGCGCCCAGGTTGGCGGCGACACTTGCCAGCACGGCGCGCTCGTGTGCGGTGCCTGCCGGACCGGCCAGCCCGCCCCAGATGGTCGCAAATACCAGTGCCTGGGCTTCATGATCCGGCTGCAAGCCCTGCAGCGCGTCGAGCGCCGAGCCGCTTTCCAGCAGGGAGGTGAAGCTGTCGATGAGCCTTGCCGCCGCGGCGCTGTCGCGTTCAAGCGCCGTCAACCGCTCGCAGAACACCCCCAGCATGGCCAGGCGCTGCCACAGTTCCAGGCCCTGGGAACGCATGAGTTGCAGGCAGAAGATCCGCACGTCATGCATGAGCTGTTCGGGAAATCCCTCCCTGGGGCGCGCCACCACGAGGTCATCCGGGCGGACGGCTACCGTCGTTTCGGTAAATTCGAAGGCGTCCGGCGCGAGCAGGGCCAGGCGCGCTGCCTCGGGACAGGATAATTGCAGGGCCTGCTGCATCTGTCCGCCAAAGTCCGCGGAGACACGGGGATAGGTGAAGCAGGTGTTCGACAAGTGGCTTTCGTCCATGTGTTTTTGCACGCCACACAGGCCGCCTTGCATCAATGGGCAGGTGCCGTCCTTGTCGCTCAGCGCAATCCGACCATACAGCCGGTCGCCGTTCTCGCTTGGTTCGCGCTGTAGCCCCTTGTCGAAGGCCGCCCGTAGTTCCGGATGCTTGCTCTGGCGGTAGCTGTTGAAGGTTTTCTTGTCCAGGCTGATATGCCAGCCGGTGCAACAGTTGTCTTTACACTCGGCGCCGATGCAGCGGAAGCGGCTGACATAGTTGGGCGTCAAGGCATGGATGGTGCGGGTCAGGTGGAGAGTCGCCATGGTCGAGGCAAAAATAGGGTGGTGGCTGCGCTGTTCCAGACGAACAGCCGCAATATGGACAAGGTGAGTCTACCTTGGAGCCGTTCGGTTTCAATCCTTGATTACCGCACGATTTCTGCCGCTGTTCTCGCCTCGCTGAAGCAAGGCTGCAGGATGGCGAGGCATCATCCACGCAGGATAATCTTGCCGATTCCACCTGCCGGGCCCGGCAAGATGCTAGCATTCCGACAAGCCCGGCTGTATTGACGGGTGCATCCACCCCTGATTCTTATGGAGACCGAGATGAAGCTGATCGCTGCAGGAGTCGTCGCACTCGCACTCGCACTGGCAGGCTGCGCCACGCAAGAGTTACCGGATAATCCGACCGAGGCCGAGTTGATCGCCAACGCCGGCAATACCGCGGGACAGGACGGGCACCAGATGACCGGCAGCCGCCTGAAAGGCCGCACCTCGACCGACCGCATGCTCAAAGCGGTGGGCGCCCAGGGCGCGCGCGACGAGATGCGCAATGCCGCCCGGCCGCTGAATGCCCCGGGCGAATGAGCTGTTTTCAGATGAAGCTGCGCTTAAGGAAACCGGAAATCGATAAGCGCAGCTGATCTTTCCTAGTCCGCCACCACGACCCGGTTCTTGCCGCTCTGCTTGGCCTGGTACATGGCGCGGTCGGCGCGCGCCACCAGGCTGGCCTGGTCCTCGTTCGGATGGCGCAGGGCCACGCCGCACGAGAACGTGATCAGCATCTTCTCGTTGTCGTGCAAGAAGAAGTGGCGGGTGAGCTCGCGCTGCACGCGCACCATCGCCGCCGCCGCGGCCTCCACCGGCGTTTCCGGCATCAGGATCACGAATTCCTCGCCGCCGAAGCGCGCGATCACGTCCATCGAGCGCAGGGTGTCGCGCACCACCTTCACCAGGTGCTTCAGCGCCCCGTCGCCGGCCAGGTGGCCGTAGGTATCGTTGAGCTTCTTGAAATTGTCGAGGTCGAGGATGGCCACGCACAGCGGCGTGTCGCGGCGGTCGGCGCGCGCGCTTTCGCGCTCGAACACGTCGTCCAGGCCGCGACGATTGAGGCTGCCGGTCAGCTGGTCTTCGCGCACCAGTTCGCTCATGTGCTGCAGCTGCGCTTCCAGCGTGCGGATGCGTTCCTCGGCTTCCTGCACCTCGCGGTGCACCGCCACCATGCGGTCGCGCGAGGCCAGCGCCTCGTCCTGGGCGGCGCGCATCTCGCGCAGCACTTCTTCCATCACCTCGTTCAGCTCGTCGATGTTGGCGGCGCGCCCGATCCGGTCGGAATAGCCGGCCAGTTTGGCGTGGTGGTTGCCGGTCGAGGCCGCCACTGAGCCGAGGCGGTCGATGAAGGTCATCATCATGTTCTTCATCGTCGCGCGCACGTCCGAGATGCTGTGGCGCAGCTGGCCCTGCTTGAGGATGACGTCCTTCAGGCTGCGGGTCGCGTCTTCCAGCGAGCGCACGTCGAGCGGGCCGGCGATCAGGTCCTGCACGGCGGCGATCTGGCCGCGCATCCAGCTGTCGTCGTCGAGCAGTTCGTTGACGTTGTCCAGCAGCAGGCGGAACAGGCGCAGCAGCAGTTCCTGCTGCTCGGCGCTGTCGCCGCTGCGCAGTTCGATCTGGTAGCACAATTGCTTGAGGCGGCCGGCCAGATCGCCCAGTTCCTCGCCGCGCGCATGCCGGACGGCGACACCGAGGGCTTCGGCCTCCTGCACCAGCGGCGCACTGCCGGCCAGCAGGGTAGCCAGCGCATAGGCCAGCGAGCGGCCCAGCATCTCGCGCAGCTGGCGCGCGTCGGGGTCCTCGTCGCCCAGGGCCATCAGCGGCGTGTTGCGGCGCAGGTGGCGGTCGGCCACCTGGCCCAGGGCCTGGGCGTAGCCGCTCCAGTCGGCGGTGCGGGCGGCGCGCAGCATGCGGCGGCCGGGTTCCGAGACTTCGCCCGGCGTCTCGCTCAGTCGGCGCGCGAAGCTTTCCAGCACCTCGGCGGCGGGATTCGCCACAGGCGCAGGCGGAGCGGGCGGGACGCCGGCGATCTCGTCGTAGATGGCCTGATAGGCGTCCGGCGTCGGCGCGATGCGGCGCGTCGCTAGGCGCCGGAAGGCTTCGCGGGCAATGTCGGCAGGGTTCTGCGCGGCGGGATGTTGGCCGCTACCGGCCGGCGGGGACGAGATGGACATGGCTGTCATGACACGGATTGCAGTTGAGCGACATGATAAGCAGCTTCTTTGCCAACCATCAATTAAAAAACAGCAACAAACTGTGTTATTTCTGTACTTCTACAACACTTACTAAGAATGCAATATCTTCGAATCATGCTTTCGTAGGGGGGACGGCTTCGCCGTCCGCGCGTTCAGCTACCGGTCGCGCAGTAGGAACGCATGCCATCGTCGAACGCGCGGTCGGCAGAGCGTGGTCCAGTCCACTGGACTGGACCACCCCTACGACATCAGTCACCCCACCAACTGGTTGCGAATCGCGTAATGGGTCAGTTCCGCGCTGTTCTTGAGCTTCATCTTCGCCAGCAGCCGGGCCCGGTACTCGCTCACCGTCTTCACCGACAGCGACAGCTCGCGCGCGATGTCGCTGACCGTCATCCCGGAGGCGATCATGGTCAGGGTCTGGTATTCGCGGTCCGAGAGGCTGTCGTGCAGCGGCGCCTCGTGGTCTTCGCCGACCTGGGCCGCCAGGGTCTGGGCCAGCGCGGCGCTCACGTATTTCTGGCCGTCGGCCACCTGGCGGATCGCCGTCACCAGCTCGCGCGGCGCGCTCTGCTTGGTCATGTAGCCGGCCGCGCCCGCCTTCAGCGAACGGATCGCGTACTGGTCTTCGCGGTGCATCGAGAGCATCAGCACCGCCAGCTCGGGCCGCTCCTTCTTGATCTGCTTGAGCACCTCGATGCCGTTGCGGTCGGGCAGGGAGATATCGAGCAGCATCACGTGCGGCCGCGCCTTGCCGACCAGCTTGACGGCATCGAGCCCGGTTTCGGCCTCGCCCGCGACGATGATGTCGCGCTGTTCGGCCAGGATCTGTTTCAGTCCCTCGCGGACGATCGCATGGTCGTCGGCGATGAATACCCGGATTGTTGCCTTGTCACTCATTCTTGTCTGTGGATGTCACCAGCCTGGTCTTGATGGTTAGCATCGTGCCACCTCCAGGCGCGGACGACAAGGCCAGCGTTCCCCCGAAAGCCTTGGCGCGCTCGCTCATGCTGTGCAGGCCGAAGGAATGCGGCTTGAGCCGGTCGCTGGGCTTGATGCCGCGTCCGTTGTCGCAGATCGTCAGGGTCAGGTGGGCGCGCTGGGGGCGCAGCGTCACCGTGACCCGGGTCGCGTGGGCATGCTTGGCGATGTTGGTCAGCGCTTCCTGGAAGATGCGGAACAGGGCGGTGGCGTGGTCGTCGTCGAGCAGGATTTCCTTCTCGGGGCAGCGGAAGATGCAGGCGATGCCCATCTGCTTCTCGAACTCGCGCGCCTGCCACTCCAGCGCGGCCACGATGCCGAGGTCGAGCGTGGTGGGACGCAGGTCGAGCGAGATGCGGTGCACCGCATCGATCGTGCGGTCGACCAGGTCGTCGAGGTAGTTGGCTTTTTCCAGCAGGGCCGGCTGGTTGTCGGGCAGGCGCGCGGCCAGCATCGCCAGCGCCATCTTGATGGCTGTCAGGTTGCCGCCGAGGTCGTCGTGGATCTCGCGCGCGATGCGCGCCCGTTCCTGTTCCTTGACCTGCTCGATGTGCTCGGTGAGTTCGGCCAGCCGGGCGCGCGAGCGCATGCTTGCTTCCTGTTCCTCCTTGCTGGCGCTGATGTTGGTCATGATGCCGTCCCACTGCACCGCGCCGCCCTCGACGGGATGCGGGGTGGCGCGCAGGTTGATCCACTTGACGTCCTTCCAGGCGTCGATCCAGATCCGGCCTTCCCAGTTCCAGGCGCTCATGGCGGCGCTGGAAGCGGCCATCGATTCCTGCCAGCCCTTGCGGTCCTCCGGCAGGATCAGGCGCTCGAACAGGCTGGCGTCGCGCTGCAGTTCCAACACGGACAGGCCGAGCAGGGCGGCGCAGCCCTCGCTGAGCCAGGGGAAGTCGTGGCGCCCGCCCGGGTGCAGCACGAACTGGAACACCAGGCCCGGGGTATTGCGCACGATGGCGTCGAAGCGCGCCTGCGACTGGGCCAGCGCCTGTGCCGACGCCTGCTCGAGGCTGAGGTCGTCGGCGATCGCCAGCAGCAGCGAGTGGCCGTCGCGCACGATGCGCAGGAAACACAGCCGCACCGGATAGCTGCTGCCGTCGAGGCGGAGCAGGCGGGTGCGCAGGCTGACCTGGGCGCCGACTTCCTCGCCCAGTCCGGCCAGCAGCTCGCCGAGTGCGGCGCGGTCGAGGCCGGGCGCCAGGGCGTAGGCATCGAGCGCCTGCAGCGTGCCGGCATCCATGCCGAGGTTCAGGCGCGCGGCCTGGTTGGCGTCGATCACCTGCAGGGTGGCGGCGTCGAGCAGATAGATTTCAGAGGCGGCCGCCTGCATCTCGGCGGCCAGGGTGGGGTTGGGACTCATGGAAGCTCGGTCTCTGTCTTGTCCTGGTGGCGCGCCTGCGTGCGCGCGTCGAATCGTGACCTGGCGCGGGTCTTGAGGCGGCGCAGCACGCGCGCCAGGTGGCTGGGCTGGCGC
>NZ_JBKBOV010000053.1:0-31142 GCF_046293535.1 Massilia sp.
TGTCCGGCCAGCGCGGCCGGCACGAAGGCGTAGTCGCCCCGCCCGCCGCCTGCCTCCAGCAGCAACTCCACGACCTTCACCATGGCGTCGTCGTTCAGGGTGATGGCGTCGTGGTAGCCCCCTTGCAGCGGATAGACCTGGGGAAAGCCGCCGTTCGGGTATTGGGCGGCCAGAAGGTAGCCCAACCCCTTGATGAACGCGGCGCGGCAGGCTTCGCCCTTGCCGTGCGGGTGCGACTGCGCCTGCACCCGCGCCAGGAAGCGCATCTCGGTGGTGGTGGCGCC
Source organism: Massilia sp. (assembly GCF_046293535.1). Lineage (NCBI taxonomy): Bacteria > Pseudomonadati > Pseudomonadota > Betaproteobacteria > Burkholderiales > Oxalobacteraceae > Massilia > Massilia sp. Next base: position 285 of record NZ_JBKBOV010000053.1, read on the forward strand.
GTTGTCGATGGTGCCGACGTAGTGCCAAACCGCCTTGCGCCCGCTCGCCCCCGGCACCCAATGCTCGCCCGGCCGGCGCGGCGGCCCCGCGCGGTCGGCATTCTTGCCCCAGCCGCCGGCCGGGGTCTGGAAACTGAGGATGGTGTCCGCCGCGCGAAGGGCTTCCGGCGTGCCGTACCACGCGGCCGGCCTGCGCAGCGGCATGCCGCCGTCCGCCGGCGCCGCATGCGGGCGCGCCGGCACGCCGGCGGGACCGTGGCGCTCGGCCGCGAGGGCGGCCTTGTCGGCCGCCATCAACGCGCGCGAGCGCGCCAGGTAGGCCATCCACGGGGCGCGTTCGGCGGCGGGCAATGGCGCCAGCCGCGCCTCGTCCAGGGCTTGGGCCGGCGTCATGGTGGACAGGGTCGCGGCCCGGCCGGCGACGGGCAGCGCCAGGCACAGGGCGGCGAGGGAAAGTGCTGCTGCTCGCATGGTTCTTCTCACTTCCAAAAGAAAGACCGGCATGGGTCGCGCTGGCGCGCCGCCCATGCCGGTCCTTGACTGCGGATGCCTCAGAACTTGTATTCCACGGAGGCGCGGTACACGCGGCCCATCATGTCCGCCAGGCTGGTCAGGTAACCGCCGCTGTAGATGGTGTTGGCGGTCAGCGGCGGCCACTCTTCCGTGATGTTGTTCACGCCCAGCGACACGGTGGTGTTCTTGATGCCGGTATAGCGCAGGTTCAGGTTGAACTGGCTATACGATTCCACTTCGGTCAGGTTCGATCCGGCGCGCGGGGTCAGGTCGGTGAGCGCGGTGGTGAAGCGTTGCGACAGGGTGGCGCGCCACGGGCCGGTGCTGTAGGTGACGGCGGCGGTGTACTTCCAGCGCGGGTTCACCTGCGGCATGCCGGCCAGGCCCGAGTTCGGACCGGCGCTGCCGAAGCGGCCGTCGTTGGTGATGATGCCGACGTTGCTGCGCCACTCGCCGCCCGCCTCGCTCTGGAACTCGTACTTGTGGTACCAGGTCGCATCGAGTTTCGCGTCGAAGGTGCCGAAGCTGGTCTTCGGGAAGCGGTAGCTGCCCGAGATGTCGGCGCCGCGGATGCGGGTCTGGCCGCGGTTGGCCTGGCTGGCGATGATGTAGTCGATGGTGCCGTCGGCGCGGCGGTTGATGACGCTCTCGTACTTGGCCGGGTTCTGCTGGATCTCGGCGATCGAGACCGCGCCCAGCACGTCGCGCAGCTTCAGGCCCCAGTAGTCGACCGTGAGCGACAGGTTCTTGATCGGCTCCAGGCCGATGCCGATGTTGAAGCCGCGCGATTTTTCCGGCTTCAGGTGGGTGTTGTTGGGCGACTTGGTCCAGTAATTGGTCAGGACGTTGCAGACCTGGTCGGCGGTATAGCCGGCCGACGGGGTGCCGGTGCCGGCTTCCAGCGGACGGTTGCTGCGGCACAGGACCGGGTCGTCCATCAGCTGGCTGCGCACTTCCGGGGTCGGATTCTGGATGTCCATGATCGACGGGGCGCGGAAGCCGCTCGACACCGAGGCGCGCAGCACCATCTCCTGCATCGGCGCCCAGCGGGTCGCCAGGGCCGGGTTCACCGTGGTCTGATCCAGGTCGTCGTAGCGGTCGGCGCGCACCGAACCGTTGACCAGCCAGGTCTTGGTGATCGGGGCGTCGACCTCGAACATCAGCGAGGAGATCTTGCGCTTGAGCTTCTTGGCCACGCCCTGCGGGGTCTCGCCCACCAGGTCGGAGCGCGTCACGTTGCCGGAGGCGTCGATCTCGTAGCTGCCGTCGGCGCGCTTGTACACGAAGTCGAGCGGCGCGTCGTGGGTGCGCGCCGAGTCCTCGCGCAGCTCGCCGGACACCGCCACCACCAGGTCGCCGCCGCCCAGGCTCCACACCGGACGGGTGACGGTGGCGTCGACGCTCTTGTTGAAGGCCTTGTTCAGGCGGTAGGTGTAGTCCTCGGCCTGGATGCTGCGCAGGTACTGCAGGCCGGCCGCGTCCTGCGGACCGAAGGGGTTCAGGATGCCCTGGTCGAAGCCGGCCTGGGCCTTGGAATACAGGATGTAGCCTTCGCCCACGCGGGTGTCGCGACTGGAACGGCCATAGTTGGCGCCGAGGCGGTAGTCCCAGCCCATCACATCGCCTTCGAGCGACAGCACGACGCGGTCGTTGCCCTGCTCGTCGTTGCGGTAAGCCGGTCCCAGTTCGCCCGGCCCCCACTGGAAGTAGATGGTGCGGTTGTTCATGTTCAGCGGCGCCGCCGTGCCCGGGGTCTTGGCCGGGTCGATGAACATGGCCGGGGTGTTGGCGCCGGTGTTGCTGCCGACCACCTGGGGCAGCGGGGTGATGCCCTTGCCCGGGTAGAAGCGGCTGGTCGCCGGCATCGAATAGGTGGTGAACGGCTGGGTCGCGTTCGGGACCTGCATGCCGCGGAACTTCTGCACGGTGAACTGGGAGTGCAGCACGTCGAGGTCGAGCTTGTGGCCGCCCGCCAGGTTCCAGCTGGCGCGCCCGGCGACGGTGGTGATCTCGCTGCCATCGGTGACGGCGTTCCAGAACAGCGGATTGCGCACGCACCCCGGGGCGTACACCGGCGGGGTCGCCAGGCTGTTGTTGCCGAGGGTCGGCAGCGACCAGGGCGAAGCGCAGCCGGTGCCGAAGTTCGGGTTGTAATTGGAGTTCGCAATGCGGGCGAAACCGAAGTTGGCCAGCGGGTTCGGGTTGCGCCCGTCCGGGGTGATGCCCAGGCCCAGGCTGCGCAGCACGGCCGGGTCGTGCTGGTCCGGACGGTCGCCCTGGAACAGCGCATCCTTCTTCTGGTGGTCGATGGCGATGTAGGCGTTCCAGCCTTCCTGGCCCAGGTCGCCCCAGCCGAAGATGCCGCCGATGCTCTTGGTGGCGCCGCCGCCGCTCAGTTCCGGACGGGCGTATTCGGCCTTGATGGCGCCGCCCTGGTAGCCGCGCTTGGTCCAGTAGTTCTGGACACCGCCGATGGCGTCGGCGCCGTAGATCGAGGCGCCGCCGCCGTTCAGGGTCTCGACGCGGTCGAGCGCCATGCGCGGGATGACGTTGACCGAGACGTACTGGTCCTGCAGCGGCTCGTTCGCCAGGCGGCGGCCGTTGAGCAGGGTCAGGGTGCGCATCGGGCCGAGGCCGCGCAGGTTGGTCACGGGGCCGGCCGCGCCGGTGTTGGTGCCGAGCGAGAGCGACTGCGGCTGCTCCAGCACGAAGTCCTTGAGTTCGGTATGGCCGCGGGCTTCCAGCTCCTGGGCCTTGACGGTGGTGACGGGATTCGTGCCCTCGTCGTCGACACGGCGGATCAGCGAGCCGGTCACCACCACCGCCTGCAGGGCTGGCGTCGACGACGGGGCTTCGGTGTTCTGCGCCTGCGCCTGGGCCGCCAACTGGAACAGCGCCAGGCTCACTGCGCTTGCCAGCACGGCGCGGCGCGGGGTGGGAACAAAGCTCGGGTTCATGCACGTCTCCTATCTTTTTTCTAAGAATTGATATGACCACACTACTGATTGGCCAGGCCACGTTACGCCAAACCCTGTGCCTCGGCCCCACATCCCGGACCTGTCTTTGCAGGTTTTACAAGAAGTGATATGACCGGATTATAAATTGGTCAGGCCACTTTTTAACAAGATATATTTATCGCGAACGCTTCGATGGGTCAAAAAATTGCTGGAGCACGCACTAAACCGTTGTGATTTAGTAACGAATAACCGTGTTTTTCAGCAAAATCGCTCGACCACAACGGGTTATTTGTCCAACCAGTCGTAAAGGTGGTCTTGCCAATTAATCTGGTTCGCGCCACCATACGGCAAGCCTGCGGACGTGGACGCCAAAGGCGCACAACAAGACTGGAGACGAAGCATGAATGAAAAGAATTCCGGAGGCGTCGACCGCCGCACCATACTGAAGACGGCCGGGGCGGCAGGCCTGATGCTTGCTGCCGGCTCGGCCGGCGCCTGGGCGGCAACCCCGCGCAAGCGCTATGCGGTGGTGGGCGTGGGTTCGCGCGCGCGCATGTTCACCAATGCGATGACGGGCAAGTTCCGCGATACCAGCGAAGTCGTCGGCATCTGCGACCGCAATGCCGGGCGCCTGGCGCGCGCCGTGCGCATCGTCACCGAGAGCGGCGCCAGCCAGCCGCGCGGCTACGCGGCGGGCGATTTCGACCGCATGCTGCGCGAGACCCGCCCCGAGTACGTGATCGTCACCACCACCGACGCCAGCCACGACGACTACATCGTGCGCGCGCTCGACGCCGGCTGCGACGTGATCACCGAAAAGCCGATGACCACCACCGCCGAGAAGGCCCAGCGCATCCTCGACGCCGTCAAACGAACCGGCCGCCAGGTGCGCGTCACTTTCAACTACCGCTATTCGCCGCCGCGCACCCAGATCAAGGAGCTCCTGATGTCGGGCGAGATCGGCGACGTGATCTCGGTCGATTTCACCTGGCTGCTCAACACGGTGCACGGCGCCGATTACTTCCGCCGCTGGCACGCCAACAAGGCCAATTCGGGCGGCCTGATGGTGCACAAGTCGACCCACCACTTCGACCTGGTCAACTGGTGGCTCGGCGCGCAGCCGCAGACCGTGCACGCCTTCGGCTCGCGCCAGTTCTACACTCCGGAAACCGCGCGCCGCATGGGCTTGTCCGGTCCGCACGAGCGCTGCCTGACCTGCCCGGAAAAGCAGAAGTGCAACTTCTACTTCGACCTGGCTTCAGACCCTGGGCTCAAAGCCCTGTTCCTCGACAACGAGAAATACGACGGCTACTACCGCGACGGGTGCGTGTGGCGACCGGACATCGACATCGAAGACACCATGAACGTGATGGTCCGCTACGACAACGGCGCGCACCTGAACTACGCGCTGTCGGCCTACGACGCGTGGGAGGGCTACCACATCGCCTTCAACGGCACCAAGGGCCGCATCGAACACCGCATCGTCGAATCGGGCGGCGCGGCCGGCGCCGCCAAGGTGCAAAGCGGCAGCGAGAGCGTCTCGATCCGCGTGATCCCGATGCGCGGCCAGCCGCGCGACATCGAGCCGATCATCGGCAAGGGCAGCCATGGCGGCGGCGACGACGTCATGCTCGCCGAGATCTTCGGCGAGGGCGCGCCCGACAAGTACAAGCGCGCCTCGGACGAGCGCGCCGGCGCCTGGTCGGCGCTGGTCGGGATCGCCGCCAACCAGTGCTTCGAGACCGGGCAGACGGTGCGCGTGGCCGACCTGGTCACCGGCCTCGCGCCGCCGGAGCGCGCCCCGATGCCGGACCGCCGCGCGCCGGTACCGATGCCGATCCGCATCAAGATTCCGTGATTAGACCCTTACCAGGGCAAGAATCGTAGGGTGGACGGCTTCGCCGTCCGCGCGTTCAACTGTGGCGAGAACAGCCGCGCAGTCTTCACATGCCGAATTTGAACGCGCGGACGGCATAGCCGTCCACCCTACGTTACATATCCACTGACAAGTAAGCCGACACCAGGCGCCCGTTGATCACGTCATAGGCGCCGGCGCCGCGCAACTCCCAGCCGTAGGTATCGAACACATTGTTCACCGCCACCCGCAGCGAGGCCGGCTGCCGCCCCAGCATGAAGCGGTAGCGGCCGCTCAGCGCCACCAGGGTGCGCTCCGGGATGGCGACCCGGTTGTCGACGGTGGCGGTGATGGCGCCGCTGTGCGAGGCCGTCATGTCCAGCGACAGCCCCTCCAGCCAGGGCGTGCGCCAGTCCAGGTTGAGTTCGGCGCTGCGGCGGCTCATGCCGACCGGGCGCTCCCCCACCCGCCCCAGGCGCACACCTTCGCCGGTGGCGCGCGGCCGCGACAGGACCGCGCCGGCGACCACGTTCAGGCGCGGGCCCACGGCGCCCGCCAGCGACACTTCCAGCCCCCGGTTCTGCACGTCGCCCAGCTGGGCGTAGCGGTTGCCGGCGTCGAAATTGAAATAGGGTTTGCGCAAGTCGAATACGGTGGCGACCAGCTTCATCTCCGGGCTCACCGCATAGCGCAGGCCCAGGTCGCCCTGGGTGGTGCGGATCGCCGGCAGCAGCTCGTTGCGGTTGAGCGCATTGCTGGGCGCCACCCCGCTCTCTTCCAGGCCGCGGGTGAAGCTGCCGAAGGCCACCAGCCGCGGGCCGAGGTGGGCGGCGGCCGTCAGGTTGTACAGCCATGGCTTGTCCGCCGCCGTGGCGAGCGCCAGGGCGGGTTTGTGCAGGCGCTTGCGGTAGTCGGTCTTCTGCAGGCTGAAGCCGATCTCGCCGACATCGCGCCAGCGCCCATCGTAGGCGAAGCCGCCGGTCCACTGGCGGGTGCGGTCGTGGGTCTGCTCGCCGAACACGAAGGCCGGCTCCGGCGCGGTGTAGGGCGCATCGATCGTGGTGCGCCCCAGGTCGAAGGCTTGCGAGCCGTCGTAGCGCCGCTGGCGGTCGCGCCCGCGCACGCTGAAGTGCAGGTTGTGCAGGCGCGGCCCCTCGGCCACCACCCGCGTGGCGCGCAGTTCGCCGCTGGTCGAGACATTCTCCGCCGGCGGGTCGACGATCAGGCGCCGGCTGGCGCTGCCCTCGGGCGTGACGCCGGTGAGCAAGTGGGTGAAGGCGCGATGGTCGTTGTACAGCGAGCGGAAGATCCCGCCGCGCAGGGTCCAGCCGTCGCCGGCGCGCAGCGTGGCCAGGCCGCCGTAGTTCATCGCGGTGGTGCGAAAGTCCGCCCACTCGGGCCCGTTGAAACGGCGGCGTTCGACGCGCGGCGGCAGATAGGGGCCGGCCGGCAGGAAGCTCGGCGCCTTTTCGTCATCATAGGTCTCGGCGCGATGCCAGAAGGGGACGATTTCGAGCGCCGCGACCGGTTGCCAGCGCAGGCTCAGCGCCGCATTGCGGTAGCGCGAATCGGTCCCGTTGGGGTACTCGTTGGCGCCGGCGGCGGCGCCGATGCCCAGGCCCAGGCCGCGCGCCAGCGGCAGTTCGCCGTCGGCCTCGACATAGGCGCCGCCGTAGCTGTCGCCACCCGTCACCAGCGCCAGCTTCGCCCGATCGCCGGGCTTGCGCAAGCTGTAGTCGACGATGCCGGTCGGCGCCGGGAAGGGATAGCCCTGGGCCGAGATGCCGACCCGGATGTTGGTGGCGCGCCGGATGCGCGGCGTCAGTCCCCAGACCTGGTCGAAGTACAGGCCCTCGATGCGCGCATTGCCGGCCGCGACCGGGGAGAAGCCGCGCACGCTCGAGGAGTTGTACAGGCCGATGCTCTCGCGCCCGACGCTGGTGCCGAAGGCATCCTCGGCCTGGCGCATCACGTTCTCGTCGGCCCGTCCATGCAGTTGCGCGGTGCCGGGAGTGGCCGGCTCGGGGCTCTGGTCGGCGGCGGGGGGAGTGGTTTGTGCCCAGGCGGGCGCCGCGGCCAGGGCCAGCAGGACGGACGAACTCAGGATCTTCAGCATGAGGCGATGCGCAAGTCGGAAAGCTGCGCATTATCCGGTATTGATAGACTACTATCAATAAGATTCATTGCCTTTCAATGTTGATAGAGTATTATCGACACCATCCTTGAACTTCGGGCACTCCTGATGACGCAATTCACGCTGCCGCAAAACTCCTTCCTGCTCCTGCTGGGCGCGGTGACCCTCGCCTTTTTCTGGATCCTGCTGCCTTTCTCCGGCGCCGTCTTCTGGGGCGTGGTGCTGGCGATCGTGTTCGCGCCCGTGTACGAGCGCCTGCTGGCGCGGCTCGGGGGACGCGCCAACGCCGCGGCCTTCGCCACCCTGCTCTTGATCATCCTGATGGTGATCCTGCCGCTGACCCTGATCGCCGCCGCGCTGACCGACCAGGCGCTGGCGCTGTACGGCATGGTCAGCGCCGGCAGCCTCGACTTCGATGCCATGCTGCGCCGCGTGGTGGCGGGCTTGCCCGACTGGGCCGCTTCCCTGTTCGACCGCTACCAATCGACCATCATGGCGACCGTGCAGGACAAGCTCAGCGCCGGAGTCGCCCAGGCCAGCCAGCTGGCGGCGCGCTATGCGGTGGGCGTCGGGCGCAATGCGCTCAACTTCCTGGTCGGCATGACCGTGATGCTCTACCTGCTGTTCTTCCTGTTCCGCGACGGCCGCACCATCGCGGCGCGGATCAAGCGCGCGGTGCCGCTCGACTCGCACTACAAGAAGCCCTTGTTCGACAAGTTCGTGACCGTGATCCGCGCCACGGTGAAGGGCAACGTGCTGGTGGCGGTGGCCCAGGGCACGCTGGGCGGGCTGATCTTCTGGTTCCTCGACGTCCCAGGGCCGGTGCTGTGGGGCGTGGTGATGAGCTTCCTGTCGCTGCTGCCGGCCGTCGGCGCCGCCATCATCTGGGGTCCAGTGGCGGCCTATTTCCTGTTCACGGGCGCGATCACGCAGGGCGTGGTGCTGGCGCTGTACGGCGTGCTGGTGATCGGGCTGGTCGACAACCTGCTGCGTCCCATCCTGGTGGGCAAGGACACCAAGCTGCCGGACTACCTGGTGCTGTTGTCCACCATCGGCGGGATGGCGCTGTTCGGCCTGAACGGCTTCGTGATCGGGCCGGTGATCGCGGCGCTGTTCATCGCCGCCTGGAGCCTGTTCGCGCGCGCGGACGAATTCCACGCCGAGTAGCAACGGCCCTGCCGGAGACAGGGCCGGAGTGCGTCAGAAGTTCAGCGTCACGCTGCGCGGGCAGTGGTCGCTGGTCTCGATGCGCTGGCCCGGCGCCTGCACCACGGCGGTCTTGCGCGAGCCCAGCGCGGCCGGCTGGCGTTGCGCCAGCGGACCGCTGAGCACGATGTGGTCGAGGCCCGAGAAGCCCTTGCAGCCAGTGTCGACACTGGTGAGCGGCACCTGGTGCAGCGAGCGGCTGCCGTCGTTCAGCTCCTGCCACAGGTAGCGCGTCGCCACGCGGCCATCCTTGTCCTGCGGCGGCACGCCAGCCGGGTTGCTGCCGTCCGAGCGCACCTTCTGCGGCGGGATGTCGGCCGCGGCTTCTTCGTCGATGCGGCGGTTGAAGTCGCCCAGCAGGACGAAATCGGGACTCCCCTTCGCCACGCGGTCGATCCAGCGCTCTAGCGGCGCGACCTGGCGGTTCAGGACCTGGCAGGCGGGAGCGGGATCGTCGAGCAGGCGCGCCTGGTAGATCGGCGTCGGCACGATGTTGGCGCAGCTGGCCTTCAGGTGCACATTCAGGAAGCTGATCGGACGCCCTGCCACCTTCAGCTCGAGCGCCAGGCCCGGGCGCACCTTGCGCGCCAGCGGGTCGGCGGGGTTGTCGACGATCGCCAGCCCGGTATCGACGCTGCAGCGGCCCGCTTCGCCCAGGCTGCGCTCCCAGGCGAACGCGGTGGTCTGGAAACCCTCGTGGGGCGCATCGCACACGTCGAAGCGTCCGGCATGGCGGCCGAGCAGGCTCTTGACCACCTCGGCGGATCGCACTTCCTGGAAGGCGATCACGCGCACGCCGTCGGTGTCGATCAGCCGGTCGATGGTCGCCTGCAGGCCGGCCATCTTGGCCGCGTAATCGGCGCTGGTCAGCTGCACCGGCGCACCCCGGCCCTGGTAGGCGTTACACGGCGCCATCTTGGACGACTGCGCCGGACCGCCCGACAGGCGCTCGGTATCGGCGGCGCACTGGCGCGCGGTTTTCGCCGCCTCGTCGGTGACGATGCCCGTCCCCGGCTGGCGGCGCGGGCGCGTATCGCACCAGGACACGGTCTTGCAGACCGCATTCTGGCGATCGAAATCCTCCTGGGAACCGGCCCAGGCCATGTTGAAGGAAGCGACGCCGATCTGGGTGGGGGCCGAGGCCTTTGGGCGCTCCCCGGTCGGGTTCACGGCGCAGCCTGCCAACACGGCGAGCAGAGAGACCGGAAGCGCGAGGCGGGACGGGCGAAGGGTGGACATCAGGTTGTTCATCATGGGAATGCCGGAATGGGAAGGAAACAATGGGCGAAACGGGGATTATCGCGGAGTTCCCGGCCCTCAGCAATGCGACAACTGTTTCCGGAGAATCTGAGCGATTACACGATGCGCCCTATTCTAATTGGGTATTTTTTGATCTGGATCATAATATTTACGCAAGGCAATATTGTATTCTGGTGCCCATCACCAGTTCCAGCGGATGCGCCGGTGCGCGCTTCGGGCGGCCCACGCCTCCATCCGCGCCACGCCTTACATAATGCTCAGCAACACCATCTTTCAAGAACAGCACCCCTGCGCCACCCGACCCGACAGCGCCGTCCACGCCACCCAGGCAGCCGACAGCCACGGCACGATACTTGACGAACTCAGGCAGGTCATCTTCCAGACCGACCACCAGGGCCGCTGGCGTTTCCTGAACCGCGCCTGGGAGGCGCTGAGCGGCCGCCCTGTCGCGGCGACGCTCGGCACTTGCTGTCTGGCCCTGGTCCATGCCGACGACCAGGAGCGGGCACGGGCCGCCCTCGACCAGTTGCTATCAAGCCAGCGCGACTGCTGCCGCCTGGAGCTGCGCTTCGTCGGGTCCGGCGGCGCCATTCGCTGGGTCGAAGTATTCGCACGCAGCCGGGTGGACGCCGGCGGCGCCCCGGCCGGCACGGTCGGCACCCTGTTCGACGTGACCGACCGCCGGGCGGCCCATCACCAGCGGCGCCTGACGGCCGGTGTCTTCAGCAGCGCCGCCGAAGGCATCATCATCACCTCGGCGGACGGCGCGATCGTCGACGTCAACGCCGCCTTCGAGGACATCACCGGCTATGCGCGGGCCGAGGTCCTGGGCCGCAACCCGCGCCTGCTCAGCTCGGGCCGCCAGGACAAGGCCTTCTACCGCGACATGTGGCGCAGCATCGAACAGAGCGGCAGCTGGAGCGGAGAAGTGTGGAACCGCCGCAAATGCGGCGAATTCTACGTGGAGCGCCTGACCATCGCCGGCATCCGCGACGACGAGGGCGTGCTCACGCACCACGTCGGCGTGTTCGCCGACATCACCCGGCAGAAGCAGCAGGCCCAGCATCTGGAGCACATCGCCCATTACGATCCGCTCACCGGCCTGGCGAACCGCCGCCTGCTCGCCGACCGCCTGCAGCAGGCCATGGGACGGGCGCGCCGCCACGGCGCCGGCGTCGCCGTGGCCTGCCTGGACCTGGACGGCTTCAAGGCCGTCAACGAGGCGCACGGCCATGAGTGCGGCGACGAACTGCTGGTCGCGCTCGGACGCAGGATCCAGGACGCCGTGCGCGAAAGCGATACCACCTGCCGCCTCGGCGGCGACGAGTTCGTGGTCGTGTTCGACGGCGTCGAGTCGCTGCAGGCCTGCCAGCCCCTGATGGCGCGGCTCCTGCAGGCGATCGCCGAACCGCTCACGGTGGCCGGAACCCGGCTGTGCGTGAGCGCCAGCGCGGGACTGGCCTTCTATCCGCAGGGCGAGGACGTCGACGCCGACCAGCTGATCCGGCAGGCGGACCAGGCCATGTACGATGCCAAGATGGCCGGCAAGAACCGCTTCTGCCTGTTCGACAGCCAGGGATACCACGTGATGGTGGCGCGGGCCGAAGAGATCGAGGCGCTCGAAGGCGCGCTGGCCAGGGGGGAATTCGCCCTGCACTACCAGCCGATCGTGCACCTGCGGACCGGTGCCCTGAACTCGGTCGAAGCCCTGGTGCGCTGGAACCACCCGACCCGCGGCTGCCTGCCGCCGGGGGCATTCCTGCCGGCGCTGGATGGCCACCCGCTCATGCTGGCGCTCGAGAACTGGGTGCTGGCCGAGGCCTTCCGCCAGCACGAACGCTGGCTCGACGCCGGCCTGGATATCGCCATCAGCGTGAACATGAGCGGCGCCCAGCTGCACCGCAAGGACTTCGTCGACGAGCTGCGCGCCCTCTTGGGCGCGCACCCGCGCGTCGATCCGCGCCGCATCAAGCTGGAGGTGCTCGAAAGCAGCGCGCTGGCGGACCTGGACCATGTCTCCGGCCTGATCGCGCAATGCGCCGCGCTGGGGGTCGGCTTCGCGCTGGACGACTTCGGCACCGGCTACTCCTCGCTGCGTTACCTGAAGCAGCTGCCCGCCCGGCGCATCAAGATCGACCAGGGCTTCGTGCGCGACATGCTGCAGGATCCGGACGACCTGGCGATTCTCGAGGGGATCATCGGCATGGCCGCGGCCTTCAAGCGCGAAGTGGTGGCCGAAGGAGCGGAAAGCGACGCCCATGCGGCGATGCTGGTCCAGCTCGGATGCCTGCTGGCCCAGGGCTACGGCATCGCACGCCCGATGCCGCCCGCCGCCCTGCCCGCCTGGCTCGCCGGCTGGCGCCTGCCGGCCGCGGTGGCGGCCTCGGTCCCGCTCGAGCGCGACGACATCCTGCTGCTGAAGGCCCTGGTGGAGCAGCGCGCCTGGCAGGCCGCGCACTGCGACGGCGCCGGGCAGCAACCCTGCCGGGCCGCGGCCTCGCCCGCGGTGCAGGCCTTCGACGAATGGCTGGCGCTGCGCGGCGCCAGGCAGGCGCGCGCTGACGAGCGTCTGCGCCACGCGGTGTCCTGCCGCGACACCTTCGTGGCACAAACGGGCTGCCTGCGCGCCACGCGCCTCCCGGAGGCGGATGCCCCTCCCGCCTGCTGCGCGGCGGCAAGCCTTGCCTTTGCCGACGCGCTGGGTGCACTGCTCGGCCAGCGGGGCAAGGAGTGATCGGCACGTAGCGGGCGCCGCTGCCGCACCCGCGCCTGCCGCCCCGCCGTCCGGGACGCCTGGGTGGCGATGAAGACCGGGCCGATTCGGTACAATGGCGACGAAGGTCCACCTGGATCCCGCAGCGCCTTACGGCGCAATCCCGACGGGATCGGTTCAAGCCTCACCGTTTCCATGCCCGATGCTCATCAAGCCGACCGCCTTTCGACACTGAGCGCCAAGAAAACCCATGTCGCCCTGCGCGTGGTGGTCGCCGCTACCCTGTTCAGCCTGGTAGCGATTGCCGCGACCGCCTGGGGCGTCTGGGCCTTGCGCGAGTCGGCGCTGCAGCGGGCCGCGGTAGCCACGACCAACATGGCGCGGGCGCTGGCCTTTCAGGCGGACACGGCATTCCGGAGCGCGGACCTGGCGCTCGAGGACATGGTCGAGCGCGCGGAGGCGAACGATCGCAGCAGCACCGGCAGCGAGCGCATGCAGGCACACCTGCGCCTGATGGCGCGCAAGGCCTGGTTCCTGCACGACCTGTTCATCTATGACGAGCACGGCACCCTGCTGGCGTCATCCCTCGAACCGCCGATCGAGGCGGACAATTCGGACCGCGCTTATTTCCGCTACCACAAGCTCAACCCGGACCGGGACACGCGCATCGGCACCCCCATCCGCAGCAGGTCGAGCGGCTTGTGGGTCGTCCCGGTGTCGCGCCGCCTCCAGCACCCGGACGCTTCCTTCGCCGGCGTGGCGCTCGCGACGCTGAGAATCGATTTCTTCGAAGACATTTACGACGAACTGAACCTGGGAGAACACGGTACGGTCCTGCTTGCGCTCGAGGACGGCACCCTGCTGTACCGCCGTCCCTTGCAGGAACAGCTGGTCGGCACCAACATTTCGGAGGGCCCGGTGTTCCAGACCTACCGCAAGCTCGGTCCGGACGGCACGGCCATGCTCACCGCCCGGGTCGACGGGGTCGAGCGGCTGTACAGCTACCGCCGCACCAGCGCGCCGCCCCTGATCGTCGCGGCAGGCGTGTCGAGCGAAGAAACCCTGGAAGAATGGCATCGGCTCGCCGTCGTCATCGCGATCGTCCTGGTGTCCGTGCTGGCGCTGATCGGCTATCTCACCCGCAGGCTGTTGCGCCAGCTCGCCATCCGCGACCTGCTCGAGGAAGGCTTGCGCAACAAGACGAGCGAATTGCAGCAGGCCAATGCCGAGCTGTCGGCCATGGCCTGGAAAGACGGCCTGACGGGCCTTGCCAACCGCCGCGCCTTCGACGACTTCCTGCATCGCGAGCTGCGCCGCGCCACCCGCAGCGGCGCTCCAGTCTCCCTGATCCTGCTCGACGTCGACTACTTCAAGCGCTACAACGACAGCGAAGGCCATGCGGCCGGCGACGAATGCCTGCGCCGGGTGGCCGGCGCGCTGGGCGGCCACCCGGCCCGGGCCGGCGAGCTGGCGGCCCGCTATGGCGGCGAAGAGTTCGCGGTGGTCCTGTCCGGCACCGATCTTGCCCACGCCGCCGTGCTGGCCGACCGGCTGCGGCTGCAGGTCGCGGCGTGCGCGATCGCACACCCGCAGCATCCGGAAGGCGTCGTCACCGTCAGCGCAGGGGTTGCCTGCGTGCGGCCGCCCTATGAGCCGGCGGCATGCGCACTCGCGCTGATCGAGGCGGCCGACGCCATGCTCTACGCTGCCAAGCAGGCGGGGCGCAACCGGGTGAGTCCGGCGCCTGAGAGCGTGGCCGCGGGGGCGGCTGCCACTTCACCGTTGACGAACGGCGCGCCCGGCGCCTGAAACGCCGTCAGGTGCGAGGCTGCTCTTGGGCCGGAACCGCGGCTGCACGGTCTGGCGTCAGGAATCCGGGCAAGGATCGGCCTGTCCGGGTCTCTTCCGCCATCCAGGATCACGGCCGCCCGCTCCATGCCCATGCTTTCCGACAGCGACCGGCGATCTTCCTGGTCGGCTTCGGGCGGGTCGAGCATATCGGCGAGCATCGCCCGCAGCTCCTGGGTATCCCAGGGCAGGCCATTGCGCTGCCTGGTGTGGATGTAATGCCTGATCTCGCTGTCCTGCTCCGGGCTCAGGGGCAGGCCGCGAAAGGTGTTCGCAGGTTCGGGCGTGATCATGATCCCTCCTATGAAGTGGGCGACCAGCATGCCGAGCGTACGCGCATTGCCGCTTGACGGGCGCACCGTATGCCGGCTCCCGTGGCGGGCCGGGACCGCCGGAGCCCGCTCACTCCTGCCATGGCGGCTCCCGGTATCGATCGTATCCCGTCATGATGGACGCTGGCGCCGCACGCGAACGCGGGACGCACACCGGAGTGCGTGTCGTCCCTGCCGCCTGGCGCCGCTCAGGCGGTCGGCTGGCCGAAGAAGAAGCGCAGCATTTCTTCGCTGGCGTTGGGGCCCAGGGTGTCGGCATGACTGCCGCGCAGGTCACCCCCCGACCAGGCGTGTCCGGCGCCGTGCACGGTCCATTGCTCGGCCAGCACGCCACCCCTGGCTTCGCGATGCACGTGGCGGGTGAAGGCGCGGCCGCCGGCACGGCCGGTTTCAGCCACCATGGCGACGCCGGCATCCGCCCCCTGCCGGTGCACTGCATGGCTCTCGAGCGACTGGCGTACCACACCGCTGCTGTTCGTTCGGTGGACCGTGGCGTCGGCATCGCCGTGGAAGACGATGACCGGCACGACGGCATGCGTCCGGGGCGGCGCCGGCGCGGACGGATCGGGCCCATTGCGCATCGCCAGAATCGCGCTGGCGTCGCAGCTCGCGCTGCCGTGGGCCAGCCCGGAATGACAGCCGACCGCGCTGAACAGGTCGGGATACGTGCGTCCCAGTATGACCGCCATGGCGCCGCCCGCGGACAGGCCCGCGACCGCGACGCGTGCGGGATCCACCCCATGCTCGGCCATGATGCGCCGGGTGAGTCCCGCGAGCAGCGCCGGCTCGCCCGCGTCGCGCCGATGATGGGTACGGTCGTACCAGTTCCAGCACCTGTTCCAATGTGCGCTGCAAGGCTGCTCGGGGTACAGGACCAGGCAAGCATGCTTCTCGGCCAGGGCGTTCATGCCGGTGCCGGCGGCAAAATCGGCGGCGTCCTGGCCGCAACCGTGCAGCATGACGACCAGCGGCATCGGCCGGTCACGTTCGCCATCGGGAATGAACAGGCGGTAGTGGAGCGCGCGCCCTCCGTCCTCGTGGAATCCGTACGTGAAGCGGCTGCGGGCGGTGGGCTGGACGGGCATGCCGCTCCAGGGGAAGGCCAACGACGACCATGCGTCGAAAACGGTGTTGAACATGTGCAGGTTCCTCCATGAAGCGATGGATGATCTCCCGGGACGGAAGCGGCGGCGCGACCGCAAGGTCAACGCCGCCGCAAGGAATGGGCCAGCAGGGCCGGGGTGGGTTGTGAGGCTCAGCGCGGCGAGGAAGCACCCTTGTTGCCGGCCTGGCCGTTGCCACCTTGCACGTTGCCGGCGCCGCTGGGTTGGCGCACCTGGCCATCGGGCTTCACGTCGGCGCCGCCGGCGCCGCTTTGCAGGTGACCGGGAAACTGGGCGCCGATCGTGGCGCCGCGCTCGGCCTCCTGCTTGAAAGCGTCGCGCGACGTCTTGATGGTTTCCTCCTGCCGGCGCAAGCTCTTGTCGGTTTCCTCGACCGAGACGCGCGTCACCTCGTCGGCCAGCGCACGCGCGGTACGGGAGGTTTCCTGGCCATGCTGCTCGGCCACCCGGGTCAGGTCGACCTGGGTGCTCGCGGCGAGCTGCGACAGCTGCTGCTGGTAGGAACGCAGCTTGTCGGTGGCGGGCTGGGCACGCGAAGCCGCCGCCGACAACGCGTCGGTGGGGCGCTCGGTGGCCAGCATGCGCTGGGCGGTGCTGGTGGTTTCCTCGAGCAGGGTCTGGCCCAGCTGCATGTTCAGCTGGAAGACCTGCTGCAGGGAGCGCGAGATGGTTTGCGACAGCTCGTTCATGAACGCGGTCTGAGCCTCGATGTGCGAACGCACGGCGGGAGTGACGGATTGGGGGTATGGATACATGAGTACCTTTCAGGGAATGGAATGATGTGGGCATGCGCGCGCCGGAGGCGGCGCGTTGGCATGTCTGGCGGGAATGGCAGCACGGCGGATGCCGTCTGGAGAGGGCGATCACCAAAGATCGCGTTTGACCTTCACACTATGCGCTCTTTTTCGCGTCTGTGCGGCCGGTTTGCCAATCTATCTTCGGGGAATAACAAGCGGCAAGAGATTGCCTGGAGAATGCGCCTGCCATGGCGCGGCCTCGAACTGCGGACGCCGGCCGCCAACCAGGCAAAGCCGGCACGGCCGAGCGCATCGACCAGGGCCCAGCGGCGAGCACGGCAAGCCAGCCCATCCCCATATAAACCACGAGCGACAGGATACGTGCCCGCCTTGCATGGCAGAGCTCCCGGACGATCCCGAACAGGCCCGGCGCCCACGCCACACCGGACATCGTCCAGCCCAGGCTCCCGCCCAGCGTGACGAGCGTGAACGGCGTCTACGTGTCTGCGATCAGGAGATAGATGGCGCAATGGTCCATCTTGCGCAGCACGCCGCCGCGGGCTGCCAGAACCGTTCCCACGGCATGCGTGATGCTGTTGAAGCGTTCAGCGTGATCCACGTGGCCCACTCCGCGCGCGACGGGGCCGGATGCACGGCGCGTCGGCGCTCGAGGGAGGATGCGGAAAGCCGGTTGCGGACCGAATGGGAACGCGGTGATCGCGAGGGCAATCCTTCGGCCTGGGACGAGATCCAGGCGGCCTTGCACCACGGCTGGGACCAGGCGAAGACCTGATCGGGCGCACGTGCCGGCATCCCGTCCCGCCGCGCTTGCCGACCGGCGCGCCCGCCGTACGCGCCCGGCGGATTTCGTGTACAGTCCCGCCCTCCGCACAAAAGAGAGGAAAAATGGAATTGACGAATGAGGTGACGCTCGACGGCGACGTATATTGCTTCGAGGACGCCGAACGCGTGGCCGCGGCGCGCGCGTGGATCGATGCGAACGGCAAGGATACCGCGCGGTTCCGCGCCGCCTTTCCCGACGCGCGTCCGGTGAGCACGCATCCCTACGGTTCGGGCATCCAGCGCCGTCATTAGCACGCGTCCGTGCGCCAGGCGCCGGAGAAGCGGGTGAAGCCGGCATGCCGCTCCCGCCGCCATATGTTAAGCAATTGTTTGCAACGACAAGACGCCCACGGCCCTAGCGCCGCAACTCCGACATGATGTTCTCGGCCATGAAGTCGCACGGCGGGCGGCGCGACTTGCTGCTGCGCGCGAGGATGACCTCCAGCGCATCCGGTTCCGGCAGGCCCTGTGCCTGGCCCAGCTGGCCCAGGTGCGCCGGCACCGCGCAGCGCGCCAGCGGTGCGATCGCCAGGCCCGCTTCGACCATGCTGAGCAAGCCCATCAGGCTCGGGCTTTCATACGAGGTCCGGTAGGGAATCTTCGCCCGTTCCAGGCTGCGGATCGCGTTTTCGCGCGCCACGCTGCCGGGCAGGAAAACGGCGATCGGCAGCGGCCGCTCGCGCCAGATCTCGTGCACGCTGGGCGAAGCGGCCCAGACCATCGGTTCGAAGCGCACGAAGTCTCCCGACAGCCCCTTGACGCGCGTGGCGCAGACCAGGTCGACCGAGCCGTCCTTCACCATGGGCGCGAGCGCCACGCTGGGCAGGCCGACCACCTGGATCTCGACCTTCGGATAAGTGGCGGAAAACTTCTTGAGGATCGGCGGCAGCAGGGACGAGGCATAGTCGTCGGGCACGCCCAGCACGACCCGTCCGGTGACGTCGGGCCGGACCACCGCGGCCCAGGCTTCGTCGCGCAGGGCCAGCATGCGCCGCGCGTAGCTCAGGAGGACCTCGCCGTCCTGCGTCGGTGTGACGCTGCGCGACCTGCGCACGAACAGGGGCTTGCCGAGCGCGGTTTCGAGCGTCTTGATCTGCATGCTCACCGCCGATTGCGAACGGTGGACGACGTCCGCCGCGCGGCTGATGTTGCCGGTATCGGCCACCGCCACGATCATCGCCAGCACGTCCAGGTCTAGGGCTTTCAGGAAGACTCCGTTGAGGTATCAGAAAAACAAATAGATACCTTCAATATTATGCGATTTTCTTAAGGCGCGCCATCGTGCATGATGCTGGAAAGGAGTCCAGACATGAACGCACCCGCCGATCCACGCATCTTTGCAGTCCCCGAGCTTCGCTTTGCCGCCCTCCCTTCAGGCGCGCGCATCCCTTACGTGGCCACCGGCTCCGGGGAAGCGCTGCTGTTCGTGCACGGCTCGCTGTGCGACTACCGCTACTGGGCCAGCCAGACGCACGCCTTGTCGCGGCACTTTGCCTGCTACGCGGTCAGCCTCAGCCACTATTGGCCGGCCGACGAGACCGGCGCGCAGGAGGCCTTCAGCTGGCGGCTGCACGTCGCGGAACTGGCGGAGTTCGTCAAGTCGATGCACCTCGGCCCGGTGCACCTGGTGGGCCATTCTCGCGGCGCCTGCGTCGCATTCCAGCTGGCGCGCGCGTATCCCGAGCTGGTGAAGACCCTGAGCCTGGCGGACCCTGCCGGCCCGCTGCAGGCCGCCGCCGCGCTGCCGCCCTCGGCCGAGGCCGTCCGCGCGCGCGGTGCCGAACTGATCTTACACGGCGAGTTCGACGCGGGCCTGGAGCTGTTCGTCGACTCGGTGAGCATGCCCGGCATCTGGCGCAAGAGCCCGGCCTCGTTCCGCACGATGGCGCTCGCCAATGCGGGAACGCTGCCAAAGCAGTTCCGCGATCCCCTGCCCGCCTACACCCGCGCCGGCGCCGCCGAGGTGCGCTGCAGGACCCTGCTCGTCGCAGGGGAGCGCAGCCCGCGCATGTACCGCGATAATGTCGAGCACCTTGCAGGCTGGATGGGACACGTGGACAAGCGCAGCATGGCAGGCGCCTCGCACGGGATGAACGTGACGCATGCGGCGGCGTTCAACCGCTTGCTGCAAGCATTTCTGGGAAAACCGGCTACATGAGCGTTCGGGAGGGTAGCTATTCGGGGAAGCCGGAGAGCCTGGCACCGATTCTCGCGTTCGACGTCGAAAAACAAACGGGTCCTGAATAAGGACCCGTTCTTGAGGGATTCTGGAGGCGAGGACAGGAATCGAACCTGTCTCGGCGGCTTTGCAGGCCGCTGCATAACCTCTTTGCTACCTCGCCAGAACCCATCTTAGGCCAAAGGCTGCGTTCGGTTATGTGCGGGCGCAAAGGCATGCACCGTTTGGGGGCGGCGCCTGCGAAAAACCCGGACCGGAAAAGCAAACGGGCCCTGAACAGGGCCCGTGCTTGGTAGTTTCTGGAGGCGAGGACGGGAGTCGAACCCGTCTAGACGGCTTTGCAGGCCGCTGCATAACCGCTTTGCTACCTCGCCGGAGGTGCTTGTGAAGCTGAGCCGGCCGGTTATCTGCCGTATCAACCGAGAAGTTGTCTTCTCTGAATCTGGAGCGGGAGAAGAGTCTCGAACTCTCGACCTCAACCTTGGCAAGGTTGCGCTCTACCAACTGAGCTACTCCCGCATTGGAGTCCTACCTATCGTAAAACCTTTGGAGCGGGAGAAGAGTCTCGAACTCTCGACCTCAACCTTGGCAAGGTTGCGCTCTACCAACTGAGCTACTCCCGCATTGGAGTCTTACTACCGCCTGTCGCACCAAGCCATCCGGGGATGACTGGAGCGGGAGAAGAGTCTCGAACTCTCGACCTCAACCTTGGCAAGGTTGCGCTCTACCAACTGAGCTACTCCCGCGTACAGAACAACGATTATCGCAGAACTTTGACATTTTCTCAAGTTTCTCAATCGTGCAATCGATCGTGTCACTTGAAAAACTGGAGCGGGAGAAGAGTCTCGAACTCTCGACCTCAACCTTGGCAAGGTTGCGCTCTACCAACTGAGCTACTCCCGCTTTGTCTTTCATTCTGCTGCGTTGTCGTCGCAACAGGCAGGCATTATAGAGATTCTATTCCGTACGTCAAGGATGAGACGGAACATTTCTTACAAGTTCCCTGCCTTTTCCTTAATGAGCGGCCACGCCCGGCGCAGATAGTAGAACATCGACCAGACCGTCAAGCCGCCGGCGAGCCACAGGAAGTACTCGCCCCAGTAGAGGGTGTCGATCCCGAACAGCATGTCATGGAACAGCAGCATCGGGATCGCCGTCATCTGGGCGGCGGTCTTGATCTTGCCGAGCGAGCTCACGGCCACCGACTTGGTCGCGCCGATCTGCGCCATCCATTCGCGCAGGGCGGAGATGGTGATCTCGCGGCCGATGATGATGAAGGCGATGATGGCGTTCACGCGGTCCAGCTGCACCAGCACCAGCAGCGCGCCGGCCACCATCAGCTTGTCGGCGACCGGGTCCAGGAAGGCGCCGAAGGCCGAAGTCTGGTTCCAGCGGCGCGCCAGGAAGCCGTCGAACCAGTCGGTGACGGCGGCGATGATGAAGACCAGGGTCGCGGCCAGGTTGCGGTCGGCCAGCGGCAGCCAGTGGGGCGGGAGATAGAAGACGCCTACAACCAGGGGAATCAGCGCTACACGTAGCCAGGTCAGGAGAATCGGGATGTTAAAGGGCATGGAAAAAGCACTGATATCGGGAATGAAAAGTTTCGGCGACAGTCTACATGGGTATTGCAAATTGGACTAGTTGACTCGTCTGTATGTGCCCGGCCGGCGGGTGCGCCAAAACAAAACCGGGGCACAAGCCCCGGTTCCATCCCTCAGTGCAGTTGCCGGTAGATCTCTTCCGCCAGCGTGCTCGAGATGCCCTCCACCGACATCAGGTCTTCCACGCTGGCGTCGATCACCCCGCGCAGGCCGCCGAAACGCGCCAGCAGGCGCTGGCGGCGCTTGGCGCCGATGCCTTCGATCTCTTCCAGGCGCGAAGCTTGTCTCGCCTTGGCGCGCTTGGCGCGCATGCCGGTGATCGCGAAGCGGTGCGCCTCGTCGCGGATCATGGCCACCAGCATCAGCGCGGCCGATTCCTTGCCCAGCTCCCGGGGCGCGCGGCCGTCGGCGAAGATCAGGGTCTCCAGGCCCACGCGGCGCCCTTCTCCCTTGGCCACGCCGACGATCATCGCGATGTCCAGGCCCAGTTCCTCGAACACCTGGCGCGCCATCTCGACCTGGCCCTTGCCGCCGTCGACCAGCACGATGTCGGGCATGACGCCCTCGCCGCCCGCCACCTTCTCATAGCGGCGCGTCAGGACCTGGCGCATCGCGGCGTAGTCGTCGCCCGGGGTGATGCCGTTGATGTTGAAGCGACGGTACTCGCCGTTCTGCATCTGGTGGTGGTGGAACACCACGCAGGACGCCTGGGTCGCCTCGCCCGCCGTGTGGCTGATGTCGAAGCATTCGATGCGCAGCTCATCCAGGGTCTCGGCATCCAGGTTCAGCACCTCGGCCAGCGCCCGGGTGCGCGCCTGCTGCGACCCCTGCTCGGAGAGCAGGCGCGCCAGCGCGATCTCGGCGTTCTTGCAGGCCAGCTCGAGCCACTGGCGGCGCTGTCCCTGCGGCTGGAAGATCAGGTTGATGCGGTGGCCGCACTGCTCGGAGAGGGCCACCATCAGTTCCGGCTGGTCGAACTCGATGTTCAGGATCAGGGTGCCCGGGATGAACTGGCCCGCGTAGTGCTGGGCCAGGAAGGCGCACAGCACCTCGACCTCGAGCGGGCACTCGCCCAGCGATTCTCCGACGTGGGTCGGGAAGTAGGCGCGGTCGCCCAGGTGGCGCCCGCCGCGCACCATCGCCAGGTTGACGCAGGCGCGGCCGCCCTGCACCACCACGGCGATCACGTCGACGTCGGCGTCGCCCACGGTTTCCATGCTCTGCGCGTGCAGCACCTTCGACAGGGCCTGGATCTGGTTGCGCACGCTGGCGGCCTGCTCGAACTTGAGCTCCATCGCGTAGGACTGCATCTTCTGCTCGAGGTCGGCCAGCACCTCGCTCTGGCGCCCGCGCAGGAAGCGCGCCGCGTTGTCGACGTCGCGCCGGTAGTCTTCCGGCGTGATCAGGTCGACGCAAGGCGCGCTGCAGCGGCCGATCTGGTGCAGCAGGCAGGGCCGGGTGCGGTTGCTGTAGACGCTGTCCTCGCAGGTGCGCAACAGGAAGACCCGCTGCAGCAGCTGGATCGATTCCTTGGCCGCCCAGGCGCTCGGGAAAGGCCCGAAGTACTGGTTCTTCTTGTCGAGCGCGCCGCGGTAATAGCCCAGGCGCGGCGCCTCGCCGCCCGTGATCCGGATGTAGGGGTAGCTTTTATCGTCGCGGAACAGGATGTTGTAGCGCGGCTTGAGCGACTTGATCAGGTTGTTTTCCAGGATCAGGGCCTCGGCCTCGCTGTTCGTCACCGTGGTTTCCAGGTGCGCGATCTGCGACACCATCATCGCGATGCGCGGGCTAGACAGGTTCTTCTGGAAGTAGCTCGACACCCGGTTCTTGAGGTTGCGCGCCTTGCCGACGTAGAGCACGTTTTGATTCGCGTCGAAATAGCGGTACACGCCCGGCAGTCCGGGCAGCTTGGCCACCGTCGCCGCTACCGCCTCGCGCGCCGCGTCGCTCGGCTGCACCGGTTGCGCCGCGTCGCCCTTCAAAGTCGCTTTCAGTTCTTCTTTCATGGCTTGCCAACTGTCCGGCCGCACGCGTGGCGCAGCAGCCTCAATCTTCCTGGTCCTGGGTCTGGCGGCGCCAATGCGCGCCGGCTTCGTTGCCGGGACCGGCATTGCCGCACCAAAGCTCGCCACGTAGGCGACGGTCCCCTCGTCTTCCTTGCTCATTTCCGACCTAAATCGTGCCTGCTCGGCCTTTATGCGGCGACAATCCTGGTCACGATCACGAAGGCCACCGCATAATCGGCCTCGTCGCTGACGCTCACCTGCGCGCTCAGTCCATTGGCGCGCATGAATTCTTCCAGGGCCCCGCTGCAGACGATGACCGGCTTGCCGCTGGGCGCGTTGAGCATCTGGGCCGAGCGCCAGGTCATGGGCATGCGCATGCCCAGCCCGATCGCTTTCGAGAACGCTTCCTTGGCCGAAAAGCGGGTGGCCAGGAAGCGCAGCCCGCGCACCGCGTTCTTGCTGCTCCTCGCATGGTATTTCGCCAGTTCCTCGGGGCCGAGGATCTTTTCCGCGAAGCGCGGGCCGCTGCGTGCGAGGGCCGCCTCGACACGCGAGATCTGGACGATGTCGGTGCCGATGCCGTAGATCATCTCAGGCCCCTGCCCCGTATTGCACGCCCAGGCGCGCCGCCACCATGATGGCCTTCATCTCGCGCACCGCGTTCTCCCAGCCCGCGAACAGGGCGTGGGCGACGATCGCGTGGCCGATGTTCAGCTCGTGGATGTCGCTAATGGCCGCGATCGGCTGCACGTTGGTGTAATGCAGGCCGTGGCCCGCGTTCACGCGCAGGCCGCGCGCGGCGCCGGCGCGCACACCGGCCTTGATGCGCTCGATTTCGCGCAGCGCTTCCTCGCCTTCGGCTTCGGCGTAGCGTCCCGTGTGCAATTCGATCACGGTGGCGCCCACCGCGCTTGCCGCCTCGATCTGGCCTTCGTCGGCGTCGATGAACAGCGAGACACGGATGCCCTCGCCCTTCAACTGCCGCACCGCCGCTTCGACTTCCTTGTAATAGCGGATCACGTCCAGGCCGCCCTCGGTGGTGACTTCCTCGCGCCGCTCGGGCACCAGGCACACGTCCTGCGGCTTGACCTGGCAGGCGAAGTCGATCATTTCGCGGGTGACGGCCGCCTCCAGGTTCATGCGGGTGGCCAGCAGCGGGCGCAGCGCGATCACGTCGGCGTCCTTGATGTGGCGGCGGTCTTCGCGCAGGTGCAGCGTGATCAGGTCGGCGCCGGCCTGCTCGGCCAGCAGGGCGCCCCGGATCGGGTCCGGGTAGCTGGTGCCGCGGGCGTTGCGCACGGTGGCGATGTGGTCGATGTTGACGCCGAGGTCGATCACCGAACCGGCCGGTTGCAGGAAGCTCATCTGTACTCTCTCGTAAAATCTATAACTGCATCAGGTCGATCAAAATCTGGCGCGTGTTCAGCGGCGCGCCGCCCAGGTGGTGCGCCAGCAGGAAGCGCATCAGCTGCTTGCTCTGCGCCTGCGTGACGGGGTCGCCGTAGTCTTCGCGCTCCATGTCCAGCAGGGTCTTGCCGAGCACCACCGGCCAGACGTCGGCGGGCACGGCTTCGCGCGCCCCCTTTTCCGGATCCACCACGTAGTCGCGCCCGGGCTCGACCGCGGCGCGCGTCGTGATCGAGCGCCCGAGGTCGGCCGCGACGCCTGTTTCCTTAAGTAAGGCCCGTTCGAACTTTCGCAAGACGATCGGCGGCGGCTCGCCGTGGGCCAGCTGGTTCAGCGTGGAGACGTAGTGGTCGAACAAGGCCGGATGCTTGTCGTCGCGCGCCAGCAGTTTCACCAGCAGCTCGTTGAGATAAAAGCCGCACAGCAGCGCGGTCTTTTCCAGCGGCAGCATGCCGCCCACCCATTCGGCATCGATCAGGGTGCGCAGCTCAAGCTTGCCGCTGAACGAAACCGACAGCGGCTGGAAGGTCTGCAGCACCCCGCGCAGCTTGGAGAGCGGCCGCTTGGCCCCTTTCGCCACCACGCCCACGCGGCCGAAGTCGCGCGTGAACATGTCCACGATCAGGCTGGTTTCCTTGTAGGGATAGCTGTGCAGGACGAAGCCGGGCTGGCCGCTCACGCGGGTGTCGCGGGTTGGCGCCCGGCTGCGCCTGGCCGCGACCGGAACGCCCGGCTCCGGAGCTTGGATGAGGTCGTCTGATTTTGCTTGGTCTGGCATGCGGTCGGGACGGCCTCCGTCAGCTTACTCGTAGCCGTAGGCGCGCAGGCCCGCTTCGTTGTCGGCCCAGCCGGATTTGACCTTGACCCAGATTTCCAGGTACACAGGGCCGCCGAACAGCTTTTCCATGTCCAGGCGCGACTGGGTCGAGATCTCCTTCAGGCGCGCGCCCTTGTTACCGATGATCATGGACTTGTGCGTGTCGCGCTCGACCAGGATGGCGCAGAAGATGCGGCGCAGGTTGCCTTCCTGCTGGAACTGCTCGACCAGCACGGTGCTGGTGTAGGGCAGCTCGTCGCCCAGCAGGCGGAACACCTTTTCGCGCACGATCTCGGCGGCCAGGAACTTCTCGCTGCGGTCGGTGATGTCGTCCGGCCCGAAGATCGGGGCGTTTTCCGGCAGGTGGCGCTTGATCTCGTTTTCCAGCGCATCGACCTGGAAGCGCATCTTGGCCGAGACCGGCACGATGGCGGTGAAGTCGCGCAGCGCGGCGATCTTTTGCGCGAACGGCATCAGGACCGCCTTGTCCTTCATGCGGTCCGACTTGTTGATGACCAGCACCACCGGCACGTTCGCCGGCAACAGGTCGAGCACCTGCTGGTCGGCCGGGCCGAAGGTGCCGGCTTCGACCAGGAACAGGATCACGTCCGAGGAGGTGAGCGTATTCGAGACGGTCTTGTTCAGCGTCTTGTTCAGGGCGTTGGCATGGCGGGTCTGGAAACCCGGCGTGTCGACGTAGATGAACTGGGCGTCGTCCCGGGTCTGGATGCCGGTGATGCGGTGGCGCGTGGTCTGGGCCTTGCGCGAGGTGATCGACACCTTGGCGCCGATCAGCACGTTCATCAGGGTCGACTTGCCGACGTTGGGGCGGCCGACGATGGCGATATAGCCGCAGCGGAAGCTTTCCGGGGCGCCAGTGGTGTCGGTGATGTCGGTGGTATCGGTATTCATATGCTTGCTCATGCGGATTTGCTGCCTGTTGGTTCTGCTTGCGAAGCCCCTTCGGACTGGACCGTGCCGATGCCGGCCAGCTTCAACTGGGCGGCGCGCGGCTTGGCTTTACGGGACGCCGGGGCCTTGGCCAGCACCGCCTGGGCCGCTTCCAGCGCCAGCCTGGCGGCGGCCTGCTCGCCGGCACGCCGGCTGCCGCCGCGTCCGAAGACCTGCACGTTCAGCTTCGGCACCAGGCATTCGACCTCGAATTCCTGGCTGTGGGCGGCGCCGTGCGTGGCCACCACGTTATAGGTCGGCAGCGAGATTTTCTTGCTCTGCAGAAATTCCTGCAGCAGGGTCTTGGCATCCTTGCCCAGTGTACGCGGATCGACCGAATCGAGCAGCGGAATGTAGAAGGCGCGGATCACGTCGCGCGCCGCATCGAAGCCGGTGTCGAGGAAGATCGCGCCCAGCAGGGCCTCCAGGGTGTCGGCCAGGATCGAGGGCCGGCGGAAACCGCCCGATTTCAGTTCGCCCTCCCCGAGCCGCAGGAACTGCGACAGTTCGAGCTTCTGGGCGATCTCGAACAGCGACTGCTGCTTGACCAGGTTGGCGCGCAGGCGCGACAGGTCGCCTTCGTCGAGATGGCTGAAGCGCTCGTACAGGATCGAGGCCACGACGCAGTTCAGGATCGAGTCGCCGAGGAATTCCAGGCGTTCGTTATGCAGCGCGCTATGGCTACGGTGGGTCAGGGCTTGCTGGAGCAGGCCGGTGTCCCGGAACGTGTAAGCCAAGCGTGTTTGCAATAACTGTAGATTCATTGTGCTGTCGTGGTTGCGCCAGGCCCGGGCGAACAAGCCCGATACCCGGCGTCTGTTGGGTGTTACCGGGACGCGCTCGCGGCCCCGTCTTCCTCTTTTGCCGCATTGACACCGCTCGGATCGGTCGTGCCGGCGTAGTCGATCACGAGGCTGACATTGCCCACCAGCGGCACCCGCTTTTCGTAGGCAAAGCTGACCTGGGTCTCGCCGCCGTCGCGGGTGATGGTCAGGTCGCGGCCACTGATGGCGGTGACGTTGTTCATGCCGGCGTTCTTGTCGAAGGCTACCTGTATTTCGCGCGGCGTGCCGCCAGCTTCCTTGGCCCGCACAATCGCGTCCTTGACGGCGCTGTACTCGAACCAGGTGGGCAGCAGTTTGAGCGCGAACACGGCGATGACGCCGATCACGGCCAGGACCAGGATCAGGCCGGTCAGGGATATGCCGCCCTGGTACTTGCTGCTGGCTTGCTGTTGACGCATCGTGGATCTCCCGGATTACTGGATGCCGCCAATCCGCTTCGGATTGCTGAAGTTCATCCAGACGACGATCGCCTTGCCAACAATGTTTTTATCCGGCACGAAGCCCCAGTAGCGGCTGTCGGCACTGTTGTCGCGGTTATCGCCCATCATGAAATAGTTGCCTGCAGGTACGATACAGGTAAATTTATCGTACGAATAGTCGCAGGCTTCACGATTGGGGAAATTATCCACAGCGCCGATGTCGATCGTGCGCTTGCCCTCGGTGTTCAGGATGCGGTACGCAAGCCCGCCTTCCTTGCCCGGCAGCTGTTCGGTGAACTGCTTGTGGTAGATCGGGTGCTGGTCGTCCAGGTAGTCGTCCATCGGCGTGTACTGGACCGGCTTGCCGTTCACGCTCAAGCGCTTGTTTTCGTAGGTGATGGTGTCGCCCGGCACGCCGATGACGCGCTTGATGTAATCCTGGCCCATGTCCTTCGGATACTTAAACACCATCACGTCGCCACGCTGCGGGTCGCCGACCTCGATCACCTTCTTGTTGATGATCGGCAGGCGCACGCCGTAAGCGTACTTGTTCACGAGGATGAAGTCGCCCACCAGCAGGGTCGGCACCATCGACGAGGACGGGATCTTGAACGGCTCCCACAGGAAGGAGCGCAGGATGAAGACCAGCGCGATCACCGGGAAGAAGCTGCCCGAGTACTCGATCCAGGTCGGCTGGCGCAGGTGGGCCTGCTCGATGGCCGCGCGCCCGTTGCCGCTGTCGGGCTTGATGCCGTTGGCGGTCAGCTTGGCTGTCCGGGCATCGTATTCGGCCAGGGCGGCGTCGGCCTTGCGGCGGCGCGCCTTGGCCAGCACGAACACGTCCAGGCACCAGATGACGCCGGTCACCACCATCAGGACGAACAGGATCAGAGCAAAATTGCTCAGGATGGGTTGCATATCCATTTACTTTTCTTCCACCTGGAGGATGGCCAGGAAGGCCTCCTGCGGGATCTCCACCGAACCGACCTGCTTCATGCGCTTCTTGCCGGCCTTCTGCTTTTCCAGCAGCTTTTTCTTGCGCGAGATGTCGCCGCCGTAGCACTTGGCCAGCACGTTCTTGCGCAGCGCCTTGACGTTCTCGCGCGAGATGATGGTTGCGCCGATCGCGGCCTGGATCGCCACGTCGAACATCTGGCGCGGGATCAGTTCGCGCATCTTCGCGGCCACCTGGCGGCCGCGGTACGGGGCGTTGGCGCGGTGGACGATGATGGCGAGGGCGTCGACCTTCTCGCTGTTGATCAGCATGTCGACCTTCACCACGTCGGCGGCGCGGTATTCCTTGAACTCGTAGTCCATCGAGGCATAGCCGCGCGAGGTCGACTTCAGGCGATCGAAGAAGTCCAGCACGATTTCCGCCATCGGAATCTCGTAGTGCAGCTTGACCTGGCGGCCGTGGTAGGCCATGTCCATCTGGACGCCACGCTTGCCGTTACACAGGGTCATGACCGCGCCGACATATTCTTGCGGCATGTACAGGTTGACGTCGACGATCGGCTCGCGCACTTCGTTGATCTTGGACGGCTCCGGCATCTTCGACGGGTTGTCGACGCGGACCATGCTACCGTCGCGCATCTCGACCTCGTACACCACGGTCGGGGCGGTGGTGATCAGGTCCATGTCGAACTCGCGCTCGAGGCGTTCCTGCACGATCTCCATGTGCAGCAAGCCCAGGAAGCCGCAGCGGAAGCCGAAGCCCAGCGCCTGCGAGACTTCCGGCTCGTACATCAGCGCGGCGTCGTTGAGCTTGAGCTTTTCCAGCGAATCGCGCAGGGCGTCGTACTGGTTCGCTTCCACCGGGAACAGGCCGGCAAACACTTGCGGCTGGACTTCCTTGAAGCCCGGCAGCGGTGCCGGCGCCGGCTTGGCGGCCAGGGTGACGGTGTCGCCCACCTTGGCGGCGGTCAGTTCCTTGATGCCGGCGATGATGAAGCCCACCTGCCCTGCCGACAGTTCCGGCAGCGAGACCGAGCGCGGGGTGAACACGCCGATGTTCTCGACCAGGTTCACGGAACCGGTTGCCATCAGGAGGATCTTGTCCTTCGGGCGCAGGGTGCCGTTGACCACGCGCACCAACATCACCACGCCCACATAGGGGTCATACCAGGAGTCGACGATCAGGGCCTGCAGCGGCGCGTCCTTGTCGCCCTTGGGCGGCGGCACCTTGGCGATCAGGGTTTCCAGCACGTCTTCCACGCCCAGGCCGGTCTTGGCCGAGCACACGGTGGCGTCGGACGCGTCGATGCCGATGACGTCCTCGATTTCCTTCTTGGCGTTGTCCGGGTCGGCGTGCGGCAGGTCGATCTTGTTCAGGATCGGGACGACTTCCACGCCCAGGTCGAGCGCGGTGTAGCAGTTGGCGACCGTTTGCGCTTCCACGCCCTGGCTGGCGTCGACCACCAGCAGCGCGCCTTCGCAGGCCGACAGCGAGCGCGAGACTTCGTAGGAGAAGTCGACGTGGCCCGGGGTGTCGATCAGGTTCAGGTTGTAGGTCTGGCCGTCGCGCGCCTTGTACTGCAGCGCCGCGGTCTGGGCCTTGATGGTGATGCCGCGCTCGCGCTCCAGGTCCATCGAGTCGAGCACCTGCGCGTCCATCTCGCGCTCGGACAGGCCGCCGCACAGCTGGATGATGCGGTCGGCCAGGGTCGATTTGCCGTGGTCGATGTGGGCGATGATGGAGAAGTTACGTATGTTGTTCATTAACAAAGCTCAAAACCAAAAAGGCCGCGGGCAGCGCGGCAGGCTACGACAGCAAACGGGTGCAATGCGGTGGCGAAAGGCGCGTGGCAATGCAAAAAAGCGCTCCGTGGAGGCATGCCGGCCCCCGGTCGAAGCGCTCGATCAAGCGAATGAAAAGCGTGGGCGGCGGGCTTGCAATCGGCCGGCGCTTTTCCGACCCCGGCATTTTACCGGATTCCGCGCCGGAAAGCCCGGTTTTGGGGTTGGTGAGGAGGAGAAAGACCAGTTTTTTATGGCGCTGTTCTCGTTAGATGTGGAAGATGCCGATTGCCGCTCTCAGGAAGCGCTCGGGCGATGCGATCCGTTCCCCATCGAGCGCCCAGCGCCAGCCGAGGTAGTTGGGCAGGTAGCGCG
>NZ_JBKBOV010000054.1:0-30288 GCF_046293535.1 Massilia sp.
GCGCAACAGTCGGGTAAAACCTGTCGAGCGCATCAGTCCTCCTGACAATCGGGGTGCAGGTTGGACATCCGCTCAGCTCAACAGTTCAATTTCTACACTTAGCGAGAACAGCGCCTTTTTTATTAACCGGTTGGTAACAAACGGGGTTCCTAGGGTGGGCGGGTCTTCCCGCCCACGCGGCGATCGATACCGGCACCGCTTTCGCACCGGATGATCTTGCCGCAACAATCACCGCGCGGGCGGAGAATCCGCCCACCCTACGCGGCAGCTTTGGCGCAAGCATCCGCCCAACCACGCGCCGCAGCCGCATCGAGGAAGTAATGGCACAACTCCTCGCCTTCCGGGTCGCCATACAGCACCGGGACCAGTTCGTCGAAACGCGCCACCAGCGCCGGGTCGGCGTCGACGTCGATCACGGCGACCTCGAAGCGCTCGCCCGGCTGCTGCAGGGCGAGCAGGGCCTGCCGCATGTCTTCGCACAGATGGCAGTAGCTGCGCGAGTACAGCGTGAACGGGACCGTGCGCGTCATTGGCGGGGCTTCACGACGACATACTGGGTGACGTCGTCGCGCCGCACCAAGAGGGCCACCGGCTTCTTCGGATCCAGTTTGGCGACCAGGCCGTTGAACTGGGCCACGTTGCTCACCGGGGAATTACCCACCTGCGAGATGATGTCGCCGGGGCGGATGCCGGCCGTGGCCGCACTGCCCTCGGCGTTCTCGACCAGCACACCGCCGTCGATGCCGGCTTCGGCGCGCGCGGCCGCCGGGATGTCCGACACCACCAGGCCGAGCGCGTTCGGCGCGGCGCCCGGGGCCGGCTTCTTGGGCGTGGCGCGGGCGGTCGGGGAACGCTCTTCCTGCAGCTCGACGATGGTCACCGGCACCTCGAGTTGGGCGCCGCGGCGCCACACGGTGACGGTGGCGCGGCTGCCCACCTTGGTGGCGCCGACCAGGCGCGGCAGGTCGCGGGTGGTCTCGATCGGCTGGCCGTTGAACTTGAGGATGATGTCGCCGACCTTGATGCCGCCCTTTTCCGCCGGGCCGCCGGCTTCCACCATCGACACTTCCGCGCCGCGCGCCTTGCCCAGGCCGAGCGACTCGGCGACGTCGCGCGTGACTTCGCTGATCTGCACGCCGAGGCGCCCGCGCGTGACCTTGCCGGTGGTTTTCAGTTGCTCGGCGACGCGCATGACCTCGTCGATCGGCACCGCGAAGGAGATGCCGTTGTAGGCGCCGGACAGGGTGGCGATCTGCGAGTTGATGCCGATCACCTCGCCGCGCATGTTGATCAGGGGGCCGCCCGAGTTGCCCGGGTTGACCGCGACGTCGGACTGGATGAGGGGCAGGTATTCGCCGGTGTCGCGCGACTTGGCCGAGATGATGCCGGAGGTGACGGTATTGTCCAGGCCGAAAGGCGAGCCGATCGCCACTACCCACTCGCCGACCCGGATCTTGCTGGAGTCGCCGGTGCGCAGGTAAGGCAGGTTGCCGGCCGAGAGCTTGAGCAGGGCCACGTCCGAGCGGCGGTCCGCGCCCAGCACCTTGGCCTTGAACTCGCGCCGGTCGGTGAGCGTGACGGTAACCTCGTCGGCGCCCTCCACCACATGGGCATTGGTCAGCACGAAGCCGTCGGCCGAGATGATGAAGCCGGAACCGACGCCGCGCGTGACCTGTTCCTCGGCCCCGCCCTGCCCGCCCGGACGGCCCTGGCCGCGGCCGCCGCGCGGGATCTGGCCGCCGAAGAAGCGGCGCAGGAATTCCTGCATCTCTTCCTCGCCGGGTATGCCCTGCCCGCGCTGCACGCGCTCGGTGGTGCGGATGTTGACCACGGCCGGGCCGACCTTGTCGATCAGGTCGGAGAAATCGGGCAGGCCGGTGACGACCGGGGTTTGCACCGGCGCCGCCAGGGCGGTGTGGGGGAGGAAGGCACAGCTCGCTGCGACCAGCAGGGCCGGCAGGAACACGCGAAGTGGACGATGCTTGGATTGACGGGTCATGGGCTTGGCGGTGGAAGGCTGAGATTGACTTTATGGTAAGCCAAAACAGGCGCTTTGTCGCGCCGTACGCAGGGCGGCCGCGCCCCGGGCGAAGGTGGAAAAGGGATGCGGGAAGCGCGGGAATATCGATATGCGAAATGAATCAGGTGAGCCGGGTGATATGCCAGGCATATCAATCGGCGTGGCGGGCTCGGCGGCAGCGTTCGCGCGGCGCGCCGCTAGAGTCGCTTGACGGCGGCCGGACTGGTGTCGGCGACCGGCGCCTCGCGCGGTGCGGCGCCCTGCCCGGCCATCTTGCTGCCGCTGAGCGCCTCGGCACCCGCGACCACCGCCGGTGCGATCGCCGCCAGACCGTCGCCCGGCGCCGCCGCGCGCGCCGCGCCGCGCCGCAGCGGCGTGGGTTCGGCGGCAAGCCGGTCCGCCAATCGCAGCGCGAAGCCGGGCGAGAGCTCGGCGCCGACCGGCTCGCCACGCAGGGCATCGCCGATGCGGTGGTAGAGGTCCCATGTCTGTTGCCCGTCCTCGTCGCGCAAGGCCGCCAGCGCGAGCTCGAGGTCGGCGTCCGCCAGTTCGCCATCCGCAAAGGCCGATATGTATTCGCGTATCTTCTTGTTCGTGTCCATCTGGTAACCCGTCGCCGTCGGTCTGTTCAATTTGTCCCGTCTCTGTACGATCCTGCTACCTACCGACGTTTGTCAACCGGGAAATCGAGCAATGGGCGCAATTTCTCAGCAATGACTTCGCGTGCACGGAAAATCCGGCTGCGTACGGTTCCTATCGGACACGCCATCACCTCGGAGATTTCTTCGTAGCTCAATCCTTCTATTTCTCGCAGAACAATTGCCGTTCGCAATTCCAGCGGCAGCGCTTCCATCGCCGCATTGACCGTGTGGGCAATCTGCTTGCTCGCCAACACCGATTCGGGTGTGTTTATGTCGCGTAAGCTGTCTGCGTCGTCGAATCCCTCCGCCCGCTCGGCGTCGGCCTCGGTGGAGGTCGGCGCGCGGCGGCCCTGTGTGACCAGGAAGTTCTTGGCCGTGTTGATTCCGATGCGATACAGCCAGGTATAAAAGGCGGAATCGCCGCGGAAGTGGCGCAGGGCGCGAAATGCCTTGATGAAGGTCTCCTGCACGACGTCTTCGGCTTCGGCCGGATCGTGCACGAGGCGCGACACCAGGCGCATCAGGCGGCGCTGGTACTTGGCCACGAGCAGGTCGAACGCGGCCCGGTCGCCAGCCTGGACGCGCTCCACCAACACCTGATCACCCTCGCGTTCTGTCGTCACGGACCCTGCCCCATCGGCTGCAGCGGCCCTCCTGCATAAGAGTTGGCCCGCTGCAATAAGTTCAAAGTATTTTGTGCTCCGTCGCCGGCATGCCGGCAGCCCCGACGCCGCTGCCGAGCGCCACCGCCAGGGCACGAAATGCCTCCGGCGGCAGGCTGTCCGGCAGGACGGCGACGCTCGACCATGCCCGCGCGTGCACGCCGAGCCAGCGGCGGCGATCCCCACCGTCGGCCTTCTCCAGGCACAGCAGCAACATCCGCGGCCACAGCGTGGAACCGGCCGAGAGCCTCGCCGGCACCGCCACAGCTGTGTCCTGCCGCACTCCCTGTTGTACCGTCAGGCGTAGCTGACCGGGTCCAGAAATATCAATGCGATGCACCGTTGCAGGACGCAGCGCAGCATGCAGCACGCATGCCGCGGCGAACAGCAGCGCCAGCGCCACACAGGGCGCGAGCGCGAAGCCGTGGGGCGTGGCGAGGCCCACGGCGCACGCGGCCGCGAACAGGGACGCACCGAAGCCGGCGAGCAGGCAACGCAGGCAGCGCGACGGCGCAATGACGACGGTCAGCGCGATCGACATGACGCTTCTGGCGAGAAAAAGGAAGGGGCGCCGCAGTCCGGGGGCGGACGGGAGGAGATACGGGGGAATGTGCTGCGTAAGGCCGAACGACACAGCCTGCAGGCGCCCATTCCGGTTAGACCGGAATGGGCATGGTCTGGTTCAGACCCGCTTGTCAGATTCTCTTCAGACTTTTGCGAAGACGAGGGTACCGTTGGTACCGCCGAAGCCGAAGGAGTTCTTGACCGCGTAATCGATCTTCATGTCGCGCGCCGTGTTGGCCACGAAGTCCAGGTCGCATTCCGGATCCTGGTTGAAGATGTTGATGGTCGGCGGCGACTTCTGGTGGTGGATCGCCAGCACGGTGAACACCGATTCCAGGCCGCCCGCGCCACCGAGCAGGTGGCCGGTCATCGACTTGGTCGAGTTCACGACGAGGCCGGTCTTGGCGTGGTCGCCGAAGACGCGCTTGATGCCGCGCACTTCCGCCACGTCGCCCAGCGGCGTCGAGGTGCCGTGCGCATTCACGTACTGGACTTCGCCGGGGTTCAGGCCGGCGTTCTTCAGTGCCGCGACCATGCAGCGCGCCGCGCCACTGCCATCCTCGACCGGCGAGGTGATGTGGTTGGCGTCCGCGCTCATGCCGAAGCCGATGACCTCGGCGTAGATCCTGGCGCCGCGCGCGACCGCGTGTTCGTACTCTTCGAGCACCATCACGCCGGCGCCCTCGCCCAGCACGAAGCCGTCGCGGTCCTTGTCCCATGGACGGGACGCGGTGGCCGGATCGTCGTTGCGGGTCGACAGCGCGCGTGCCGAGGCGAAGCCGCCCAGGCCCAGCGGCGATACGGTCGATTCCGCGCCGCCGGCGATCATCACGTCGGCATCGCCGTACTCGATCAGGCGAGCGGCGGCGCCGATGCAGTGCAGGCCGGTGGTGCAGGCGGTGACGATCGCCAGGTTCGGGCCGCGCAGGCCGAATTTGATCGAGAGATCGCCCGAGATCATGTTGATGATCGACGCCGGCACGAAGAAGGGCGAGATGCGGCGCGGGCCGCGGTTCATGTACTCTTCCTTGGTGGCTTCGATCATCGGCAGGCCGCCGATGCCCGAACCGATGGTTACACCGATGCGGTCCGCGTTTTCCTCGGTCACGACCAGGCCCGAATCCTGCAGGGCCTGGATGCCGGCGGCCATGCCGTAATGGATGAAGCTATCCATGTTACGGCCTTCCTTGCCCGGCAGGTAGTCTTCCACCTTGAAGTTCTTCACTTCACCGGCGAAATGCGTCGTGAACGGCGTCGCGTCGAACTTGGTAATGTTGGCAATGCCCGACTTACCGGCCAGCGCCGCTTCCCACGCCTCGGCAATGGTGTTGCCGATTGGTGAAATGCAGCCCAGGCCGGTAACGACGACACGGCGGTTGCGTGAACGGCTCAAGCGATTCTCCCAAAAACTTTTAAAGCGCGATCTACTACTTAGGCCTTGACGTGCGCGGTGGCGTAGTCGATGGCTTGCTTGACGGTGGTGATCTTCTCAGCCTGCTCGTCGGGGATTTCCATTTCGAACTCGTCTTCCAGTGCCATCACCAGTTCCACGGTGTCCAGCGAGTCAGCGCCGAGGTCGTCAACGAACGAGGATTCGATTTTGATGTCTGCTTCTGCAACGCCCAGTTGCTCAGCGACGATTTTTTTAACGCGTTGTTCGATATCCGACATGTTATGGCTCCATTAAGGTGTGTGTTGCGGAAAGTGCGCGCATTTTATCAGGTTTGCGCGATGAAAAACTACTTTCGGCGATTGCGGCTATTTCCACCGAAATTACTGCTAAAAGAGGCGTACACGCCGGATTATCTTCGCGGA
Source organism: Massilia sp. (assembly GCF_046293535.1). Taxonomy (NCBI): domain Bacteria; kingdom Pseudomonadati; phylum Pseudomonadota; class Betaproteobacteria; order Burkholderiales; family Oxalobacteraceae; genus Massilia; species Massilia sp. The sequence continues at coordinate 5,703 of NZ_JBKBOV010000054.1, forward strand.
CGAGGATAATCCGGCATTCTATCCCGTTAATTCATGTACATGCCACCATTCACGTGCAGTTCGGTGCCCGTGATATAGGCGGCGGTCGGGCCGGCCAGGAAGGCCACGGCGTGGGCGATGTCTTCCGGCTGGCCCAGGCGGCCCAGCGGAATCTGCTGCAGCAGCGCGCCGTGCTGGTCTTCGCCCAGCGCCTTGGTCATGTCGGTATCGATGAAGCCCGGCGCCACGCAGTTGACGGTGATGTTGCGGCTGCCGATCTCGCGCGCCAGGGCGCGGGTCATGCCGGCCACGCCGGCCTTGGCGGCGGCGTAGTTCATCTGGCCCGGGTTGCCCGAGGCGCCCACCACCGAGGTGATGTTGATGATGCGGCCGTGCTTGGCCTTCATCATGCCGCGCAGCACCAGGCGCGACAGGCGGCCGACGGCGGTCAGGTTGGTGGAAATCACGCTGTCCCACTCCTCGTCCTTCATGCGCATGGCCAGGTTGTCCTGGGTGATGCCGGCATTGTTGACCAGGATCGACAGGCTGCCGAAGCCCTTCTGCACCTCGTCGACGACGGCGCCGCACTGGGCGGCGTCGGTCACGTTCAGGACCACGCCCTTGCCGCCGAATTCGGCCAGGTATTCGGTGATGGCTGCCGCGCCGCTTTCGCTGGTAGCGGTGCCGACGACCTTGGCGCCCTGGCGCGCCAGTTCCAGCGCGATGGCCTTGCCGATACCGCGCGATGCGCCGGTGACGAGGGCGACTTGGTTCTCCAGATTCATGCTCTTCCTTTTCTTGTCTGTGTGTATCAGGCCGACTGCGTCAGGCTGCATTGAGCGAGCCCAGCACGCGCTCCAGCGCGGCCTGGTCGACCAGGGCTTCGCCGACCAGGGCCGCGTCGATGCGCTTGGCCATGCCGATCAGGGTCTTGCTCGGTGCGCATTCGATGACCTGGGTCACGCCCTGCGCCGCCATCATCTGCATGGTCTCGACCCAGCGCACCGGGCCGGCGGCCTGGCGCACCAGGGCATCCTTGATCGCAGCCGGATCGTGCAGGATAGCCACGTCGACGTTGTTGATCAAGTCGATACGGGGCGCCGAGAAGACGATGTTCTCCATGTAGTCGCGCAGGCGGTCCGAGGCCGGCTTGAGCAGCGACGAGTGGAACGGCGCCGACACCGCCAGCTTCATGGCGCGCTTGGCGCCCTTGGCCTTGGCGATTTCGCAGGCGCGGTCGATCGCCGCGGCGTGGCCGGCGATGACGATCTGGGTCGGCTCGTTGAAGTTGACGGCCTCCACGACCTCTCCTTGCGCGGCCTCGACGCAGACGGCGCGCACCTCGTCGGCTTGCAGGCCCAGCACCACGGCCATGCCGCCCTGCCCGACCGGCACCGCGTCCTGCATGGACTGGGCGCGGAAGCGCACCAGCGGCACCGCATCCTTGAACTCGATCACGCCCGCGGCCACCAGGGCCGAGTATTCGCCCAGGCTGTGGCCGGCAACGATGGACGGCGGCGGGCCGCCGGCGGCGATCCAGGCGCGGTACACGGCGACCGCGGCGGTCAGCATGACGGGCTGGGTGTTGGTGGTGAGGTCGAGGTCTTCCTTCGGGCCTTCGGCGATCAGCTTGCCGAGGTCGAAGCCCAGGGCATCCGAGGCTTCAAGCACGGTCTGCTCGACGACCGGGTTGCCGGCGAAGCCGTTCAGCATGCCGACGGCCTGGGCGCCCTGGCCCGTAAACAGGAATGCGAATTTGCTCATTATTGTTCTCTCTTCGAATATCTCGGTTTTCGTAGGGTGGCCGGCTCTGCCGACCGCGCGTCCAACTCACGGTTGCGCTGTGGCGATGCATAGTTTGGCTGAACGCGCGGACGGCGAAGCCGTCCACCCTACGGATCGCCGCGGCGCATACGCCGCGGCACGAAACGCTTACATGCGGGCCAGCACCGCGCCCCAGGTAAAGCCGCCGCCGACGCCTTCCATCAGCACATTGTCGCCCTTCTTGATGCGGCCATCGCGCACCGCGGCGTCCAGCGCCAGCGGGATCGAGGCGGCCGAGGTGTTGCCGTGCTGGTCGACGGTGACGACCATCTTTTCCATCGGCAGGCCGAGCTTCTTGGCGGTGCCCTTCATGATGCGCAGGTTGGCCTGGTGCGGGATCAGCCAGTCGATGTCGGACGGCTGCATCTTGGCGTGCTCGAGCGCTTCCTTGGCGACTTCTTCCAGCACCGTGACGGCCAGCTTGAACACCGCCGGGCCGTCCATGTACAGGAAGCCGCTGCCGGCCACGGCGCCGCCGGCCAGGTTGCCCGGGATCGACAGGATGTGCGACTGGCTGCCGTCGGCATGCAGCTTGGTGGCCAGCACGCCCGGCTCTTCCGAGGCTTCCAGCACCACGGCGCCGGCGCCGTCGCCGAACAGCACGCAGGTGGTGCGGTCGGTAAAGTCGAGGATGCGCGAAAACACTTCGGCGCCGATGACCAGCACGCGCTTGTACACGCCGGCGCGAATGAAGGCGTCGGCGGTCGAGACCGCGTAGACGAAGCCGCTGCACACGGCCTGCACGTCGAAGGCGGCGCTGTTGTTCGCCATGCCCAGTTTCTGCTGCACGATGCAGGCGGTGCTCGGGAAGCTGCCGTGGAAGTCGGGGGTCGAGCTGGCGACGATCACCAGGTCGATGTCGGAAGGCAGCCTGCCGGCCGCGTCCAGCGCCTGGCGCGCGGCCTTCGCCGCCAGGTCGGAGGCGTTTTCGCTCGGATCCGCATAGTGGCGGCTCGAGATGCCGCTGCGGGTCACGATCCATTCGTCGGAGGTCTCGATCCCCTGCTCGGCGAGTTGGGCCGCCAGTTGATCGTTGGTGACGCGCTTGGCCGGCAGGTAGCTGCCGGTACCGGTGATCTTGCTGTAGACAGTCATCTTTCCACCATCCTGCTGGTTTGGTTACGCCTGGCGCTGCTGGGCGTCGGGCGGGGTCGGCATCAGTTCGGCAATCAGGGCCGACAGCTGCTCTTGTACATCGTATTTGGCCGCGTCGTAGGCGCGCTTGATCGCCCATTCGAAGGCGAAGGCATTGGCGCCGCCGTGGCTCTTGAAGACCAGGCCCTTCAGGCCGAGCAGGCTGGCGCCGTTGTAGCGTTCCGGGTTCAGCTTCTTGAGCGACTTGCGGGCCAGCAGCGCGCCGGCCATCGAGAAGATGTTTTCGGTGAACACGGATTTGACGAAGCGCGACAGGCCTTCGACGGCCTTGAGCGTGACGTTGCCGACGAAGCCGTCGCACACGACCACGTCCACCGTGCCCTTGAAGATGTCATTGCCTTCGACGTTGCCGAAGAAATTCAGCTTGCCGCGCGCGTGGTCGGCCTTGAGCAGCTGGCCGGTGGCCTTGACCGCCTCGTTGCCCTTGATCTCCTCGGTGCCGACGTTCAGCAGGCCGATGCGCGGGCGCGGAATGTTTTCCATGGCCGAGCACAGGACCGAGCCCATGATGGCGAACTGGTGCAGGTGGTGCGGTTCGCAGTCCACGTTGGCGCCCAGGTCGAGCATGTAGGTCGGGCCGCCCTTCTGGTTCGGCATGATGGAGCAGATCGCCGGACGGTCGACGCCGGCCATGGTCTTGAGCACGTAGCGCGAGACGGCCATCAGGGCGCCGGTATTGCCGGCCGAGACGCTGGCGTTGGCGCTGCCGTCCTTGACCAGCTCGACCGCCACGCGCATGGACGAATCCTTCTTCTTGCGCAGGGCGATTTCGAGCGGGTCGTCCATGGTGACGACCTCGGTGGCGTTCCTGACGGTGATGCGGGCATGCGCCTCGGCGCCATGCTTCTTGAGTTCGGCGCGCAGCACGTCTTCGAGGCCCACCAGGATGAGGTGGACGTCGGCTTGTTTTTTTATAAACGAGATGGCTGCCGGAATGGTAACTGAGGGGCCGTGATCGCCGCCCATGCAGTCAATGGAAATTGTGATTGTCATTTGTTCGGGGATGCCGGCTCATGCAAAGCGAGAGACAGTGCGGGCGGCAAGATGGGAGGGGGCGTGGCGCGAAGCCAGCCGCTGTCCGCGCAATTCAAAATGACGGAGTGCAAAGTTGTTGCAGCCGCTGAGGACGGAAAAGAAAAAGCGGCGCCACGCAGATAACATACGTTGCACCGCTTTCATGGTACTAAAGGACAAGACGTCGATTACTCGTCGTTCTTGGTCTTCAGGACTTTACGGCCACGGTAGAAACCGTTCGGGCTGATGTGGTGACGCAGGTGGGTTTCGCCGGTGGTCGGCTCGACTGCCAGGTTCGGTGCGGTCAGGAAATCGTGCGAACGGTGCATGCCGCGCTTCGACGGGGACTTCTTATTCTGCTGAACTGCCATGATGACTCCTAATACATAAGTTCTAAAATTCTAACACATTCGATTTGCAAATACTTGCAGATCGAGTATCCCAGCGGCAATTTCTTATTCATCCATCGCCGACATGTTTTAACGCTGCTACATCAACTGCCTACTGCCATACTCGACTACTGCACGCGTTTGACACGTTCTTTCAGTCGTACTGCGGGGTGCTGCGGTACTACTTGATTCTGTATTGCTTATTCGGACTTGAGATTTTTCAGTGCCGCGAACGGCGAGACCTTCTCGGTCTTCAGGGCGTCCAGGAGCTGAGTGTCCGGACATACCTCGTGCTTCGGTGCCTGCGGCAGGGCCAGCAGGGCTTCGTCTTCCAGCAACTGGCGGATGTCGCACTCGCGGCTGCCGACGATCACGTCGATGCTCTCGTCGTCGAGGATTTCCTCGATCGCGTCCGCATCCTCGTCATCCTTGCCGAGCACCAGCATGGTGGACGAGTCGATCTCGTACTCGAAGGGCGCGAGGCAACGCTGGCAAGCCAGCTTGACGGTGCCGGCGACCGACAGCGTCATCGCCGGGTAGCCCTGCTTGGTCAGGCTGCCATCGATCGCCCAGCGAATCTCTCCGGATGCTTCGCCAGAACCGTCGGCGCACTCGGCGGCCAGACGGCTCATCTCGGCGACAGGGGTCGTGCCTTCGCGGTGTCCGCTATTCCGGCAAAACTCGAAGGCGTCAATGACAAAAGCGCTCATTTGGAAAACTTCCCCGGAAAACCTGCGATAATAACAGGCTTCTCCCCGCAGCGTCAAAGACTTACGTCGTTTTTGCGCCGCGCGCGTTGTGCCCGATATGATTTATCGGGTTTACTTGCTGGAGATATATGATCTGTCAGCTTAGCTTACGGTTTTCCTTCTTCACCAGACCGCAATGATACCAAGTTCGGCGCCTCCGCGTTCGGCGCATTCGCGCCTCATTCTCGCCTCCAGTTCCGCTTATCGCCGCGAGCTGCTGTCGCGCCTGCAACTACCTTTCGAGGCCATCGCACCCGACATCGACGAAACGCCGCGTGCTGGCGAGGCGCCGCAGGACACCGCCCTGCGCCTGGCGCGCGAGAAGGCGGCCGCGGTGGCGGCGCGGGCTCCCGGCGCGCTGGTGATCGGCTCCGACCAGGTGGCGACCCTGGACGGCATGCAGATCGGCAAACCCGGCGACCATGCCCGCGCGCTGGCGCAATTGCAGCTGATGCGCGGGCGCCGCGTCGTGTTCCATACGGCGCTGTGCCTGTGGGACAGCCGCGTGGCCGACCCGTCCAGCGCCGCCCAGGTGGAGAACGTGCAGGTCTTCGTCGACTTCCGCGACCTGCCCGATGCCGAGCTGGATGCCTATCTGCGCATCGAGCAGCCCTACGACTGCGCCGGCAGCGCCAAGAACGAGGGCCTGGGCATCGCCCTGCTGGAGCGGATCGAGTCAAACGACCCGACCGCCCTCACCGGCCTGCCCCTGATCGCCTTGACCGGCATGCTGCGCCGCGCCGGCGTTTCCTTCTTCGGCGTGTAACACCTTTATTTTTTCTGAACGATGCCTGGCACCCTTTACCTGATCCCGAACACCCTTGGTCCCACCGACGCCTCCCCCGGCGCCCTCTCCGCCCTGCTGCCGACGCAGGTGCAGGCCCTGACCTCCAGGCTCGATTACTTCGTTGCCGAAAACGCCAAGACGGCGCGCGCCTTCCTGAAGCTGGTCGCCATCGACCATCCGCTGGCCAGGCCGCTGCAGGAAATCGAGATCGCCGAACTGAACGTGAACACGCCACCGGCCGCGCTCGCGCAACTGCTGCAGCCGCTGCTGGCGGGGCGCGATGCCGGACTCGTGTCGGAAGCGGGCGTGCCTGCCGTGGCCGACCCGGGCGCCGACCTGGTGCGCCTGGCCCACCAGCATGGCATTCCGGTGCGCCCGCTGGTGGGACCGTCCTCGCTACTGCTGGCGGTGATGGCGAGCGGACTGAACGGCCAGAGCTTCGCCTTCAACGGCTATTTGCCGACCGACGCGTCCCAGCGCAGCAAACGCATCGGGCAGTTGGAGGGACGCTCGCGCAGCGAGAAGCAGACCCAGCTGCTGATCGAAACGCCCTACCGCAATGGGCAGATGCTGGAGGCCCTGGTGGCGGCATGCCAGCCAGGGACCCTGATTTGCGTGGCGACCGACTTGTCGCTGGCCAGCGAGTCGGTCAGGACCCTGACGGCGGCGAAGTGGAAGGCGGCGCTGGCGGCCGGCAAGGCACCGGACTTTCACAAGAAGCCCACCGTGTTCCTGTTCCTGGCGCAGTGAGCGCGTAACACCACCGCGCTCCGCCAGCACGTCGTACGCGCCACTGGCGCGTACGACTTCCCGCGCAGGCGCACTGCTGTCCGGGATAATTTCATCTGGCCGCAGATCGTCGTTCCCGCGTAGGCGGGAACCCAAGTTTGCGTGGGCTGCCCTTGAACGCAAACGCAGTCACTACGCGAAGGAACTGGATTCCCGCCTGCGCGGGAATGACGTCGTCAGGCCAAGGGGAATCGATGTGTCGTCTCAGCGCAATGCGTCAATGCACTTCATGGGTAAGCTCCCTCACCCAGTCGAAGGCCTTCAGCTCGATCTCGCGGATCTGCGCCACCGACAGGCCGAGTTTACGCAGCGCGTTGTACAGCTTGCGCCCGCCTTCGGCCGCCTCGAGCAGTTCGGCCACGCGCAGCATGGTCCCGAACTCGCCTTCGCGGTCGAGCAGCGCCATGCGTACGTCCCCCGCCACCTCGACATTGTCAAGGATGTCCTGCATCGGGATCGAGAACAGCGCGTCGGCCAGCGACATGATCCCCACCGTGAAGGCACGGTCGGCCCTGGCCGCATCGTTCGGATAGCGGGCCTGGGTCATCAGCTCGAGCAGCTTGCCGCGCGTGGTGGCCAATTGCAGCAGCGGCGAGGCCAGTTCGACCCCGCCCGCGGTCGTGTACAGCAGGATCTGCAGCCAGCGCTGCAGCTGGCGCCGCCCGAGCTGGTGCAGCGCCTGCGACAGCGACTCGATCTGCGGCCCCCGCGCCGCGCGGCTGTTCACCAGGCGCAGCAAGTTCAGGCTGATCAGGGCGTCGCGCTTGACCGCGGTTTCGATCACCTGGGCGTCCGCATCCGAGCCCACCAGCTCCAGCAGGCGCAGGATCGTCATTTCAGAGGGCGTGATCTTCTTGCCCGACAAGATGACCGGACGGGCAAAGTAATAGCCCTGGAAGTATTCGAAACCGAGCTCCATGCACAGCTTGAATTCGTCGATGGTCTCGACCTTTTCAGCCAACAATTTCTTGCCGGTGGACTTGAGCGAGCGCACCAGGCCCTTCAGCTCTTGCGGCGGCACCAGCTTGACGTCGACCTTGATGACGTCGACCAGGCCGACCAGGCGGTCGAGCTCGGGCGAATGCTCGACCACGTCGTCGACCGCGAACTTGAAACCAAGTTCCTTCAACTCGGCCACCCGCGCCAGCAAAGCTTGGGTCGGCTTGACGGTTTCCAGGATTTCGAGGATAACCTTATGGGGAGGCAGGAAACGCACGAAGTCGCTCATCAACACGACCTCGTCGACATTGACGAAGGCGAGCTGCTCGCCGACCACCTGCTCCATGCCCAGTTGCGAGGCGTGCGAGATCACCGCCGCGGTCGCCGCAGCGTTGTCGGTCAGCTTCGCATCGTCGTCCTCGCCGGCGGCACGGAACAGCAGCTCGAATGCCACGAGATGCTGGTCACGGCCGAGGATAGGCTGGCGTGCGAGAAAAAAATCGTTGGACGGCACGGATGCCGCTGCCGTTGCTTCGGCATGCATCAAACAAACTCCCGGAAACTGTTGCGGTGCGGATAAATGCGCCGGACAGGCGCGTGCGCCTGCCTCGGAGACTATACTACAAATCCGACATTATTAACATTTTTATATCGAACTTGCAGCTCAGCGCTTGCCGCCGCCCTTGCCGCCCGTGCGTGGACCGCCTGGTCGCGGACCGGCGGTGCGCGGGCCGTCCGCACGCGGCGGCGCCGAGCGCGAGCCCGTCGCGCCTGCCGCAGCAAGCGGACGCTTGCCGGGACCACGTCCCTCGCCCTGCCCGCCCGCCTGGGGCTTGCCCTGGACGCTGCCGTCCGGGCGCCAGGCGCGGCGCACAGCCGGTTTCGGTGCGGCCGGCGCGGCCTCTTCACCCTCGCGCACCATCTTCTCCCCCGGCAGGCGCAGGCTGCCCTTGCCCGACAGCGGGCTGGCGCGGCGGGCGTTGCCAACCGGCACACGCGGTCCTTCGCCGGCCAGGCGGCTCGATGCGGCGCCGGTCAGCTGGGTGCCGCTGTCGATGGTGAAGCGCGCGCCCGCATCCTTGCCCAGCACCTGCACCAGGTAAGGCATGGTCTCGCGCAGCATCGCCTCCAGGGTGTAGGGCGGGTTCAGGATGAACATGCCGCTGCTGTGCAGGCCGATGCCGTCCGGCCCCGGGGTCGACACGGTCAGGGTCACGTTGAGCCATTCCTTGGCCGGCAGGCGCTTGAGCTTGTCCGGGAACTGGCGCGATTCCATGCGCTGCAGCACCGGGTACCAGACCGCGTACATGCCGCTCGGGAAGCGCCCGAGTGCCTCCTCCAGCGCATCGCGCACCTTCTTGTAATCGTCCTTGACCTCGTAGGGCGGATCGACCAGCACCAGCGCGCGCCGCGAGGGCGGCGGCAAGAGTTTCTTCAGGCTCTGGAAACCGTCGCCGTGTTCGATGAGGACGCGCTTGCCGCGGGCGCGCTCGCCCTGCTCGGCCCGGTGCGCCTCGGCCTTGCGGACGTTTTCGTGCAGGATCTTGACGTCGGCCGGGTGCAGTTCGAACAGGCGCAAGCGATCTTCCATGCGCGACATCTGGTCGGCCACGTAGGGCGAACCCGGGTAGTAGCGCATCTTGCCGCTCGGGTTCATGCCCTTGACCAGGTCGAGATAGGGCTTGAGCGCCTCGGGAACCTCGGTGGCGTTCCACAAGGGGCCGATCCCGGTGTCGTACTCGCCGGTCTTGGTGGCCTGGAAGCTGTCGAGCGCATAGACGCCGGCGCCGGAGTGGGTATCGATATAGGTGTAGGCCGCGTCCTTCTGGTTCATGTACAGGTGCAGCTGCACCTGGACGAAGTGTTTGAGGACATCGGCGTGGTTACCCGCGTGGAAGGCGTGGCGGTAGCTCAACATAAGCTGGAATTCCTGAGAAAAGAGTCGGTGCCGTATTCTTCGACGGCGCAATGGGCGCCATTATCCACTACAACGCCGTTTCCCGGGCCCACGAAAAAAGCCGCAGGCCCTTGACGGGCACTGCGGCAAGCCTTAGAGGTAAGTGGTACAGGGGCGCTTACGCGACTTTCTTCTCGTCGAAGAACTGCTCGTCCTCGGTCGACCCGTGCAGCGCGGTGGTCGAACTCTGGTTCTGCTGGATGGTCTGGGTCACGGCGTCGAAGTAGCCGGTGCCGACTTCGCGCTGGTGCTTGACGGCGGTGAAGCCCTTCTCGGCGGCGGCGAACTCGTTTTCCTGCAGTTCCACAAAAGCCGACATGCCGCGGCGCGCATAGCCGTGCGCCAGGTTGAACATGCTGTAGTTCAGGGCATGGAAGCCGGCCAGGGTGATGAACTGGAACTTGTAGCCCATCGCGCCCAGCTCTTTCTGGAACTTGGCGATGGTGGCGTCGTCCAGGTTCTTCTTCCAGTTGAACGAAGGCGAGCAGTTATAGGCCAGCATCTTGCCCGGGAATTTCGCATGGATGGCTTCGGCGAACTGCTTGGCGAAGTTCAGGTCCGGCTTGCCGGTTTCGCACCACACCAGATCGGCGAAGGGCGCATAGGCCAGGCCGCGCGAGATGGCCTGCTCGATGCCCGGCTTGACCTTGAAGAAGCCTTCCACCGTGCGCTCACCGGTGCAGAACGGCTGGTCGTTGGGGTCCACGTCGGAGGTCAGGAGGTCGGCCGCTTCGGCGTCGGTGCGCGCGATGACCAGGGTCGGGGTGCCCATCACGTCGGCCGCCAGGCGCGCCGCGTTGAGCTTCTCGACCGCTTCGCGGGTGGGCACCAGCACCTTGCCGCCCATGTGACCGCATTTCTTGACCGAGGCCAGTTGGTCCTCGAAGTGCACGCCGGCAGCGCCGGCGTCGATCATGGACTTCATCAGCTCGAAGGCGTTCAGCACGCCGCCGAAGCCGGCTTCGGCATCAGCCACGATCGGGGCGAAGTAGTCGATGTCGTCCTTGCCCTCGGACCACTGGATCTGGTCGGCGCGCTGGAAGGTATTGTTAATGCGGCGCACCACCAGCGGCACCGAATTGGCCGGATACAGCGATTGGTCCGGATACATCTCGCCGGCAACGTTGGCGTCGCCCGCCACCTGCCAGCCCGACAGGTAGATGGCCTTCAGGCCCGCCTTCACCTGCTGCATGGCCTGGTTGCCGGTCAGGGCGCCCAGGGCATTCACGTAGGGCTCGTTGTTGACCAGGTTCCACAGCTTTTCGGCGCCGCGCTTGGCGAGGGTGTGCTCGATCTGGATCGAGCCGCGCAGGCGGACCACGTCCTCGGCCGTGTAGTTGCGCGTCACACCTTTCCAGCGTGGGTTGGTTTCCCAGTCTTGCTGGAGTTCACTGATCTGTTGTTCACGAGTTGCCATGCTGATTCTCCTGATTGAAAGACTAAGTTGCGAAGGAATCCGTTGGGTAAATCATAGATCAGTTTGTGCGGAGCACAACAACTCTTATATAAGACATCAAAAGATTTTTTACCCTTTATTTTTCAATGACTTATGGACTTTATTTCATGATGCGAAACAAAATTTCTCAGAATGGGAATGAAGGCACAGAATCGCTTTGCTGCACATTTCGCCAGGCGGAATGCGCATTTCATGATGTAAAAAATGCAGTGTGAGCGATGTTGTACGAATGCAAGCTATCGTCAATTCAATCAAATATTTGTTGACTAGGCGAATTTGTAATGACATGATGCAAATCATCAGATTCGTCAAACAATTCTGCAAACTATCGAAAGTGATTATGAGCACCCTCCTCCGTTACGCAGTCAGCAGCCTCTTCATTGTTGCCGCAGCCAGCGCATCGGCGGGTGTCATCACGCAGGATGGTGTCGTGTTCACCTCGACTTTCACCGGCAATGTCCTGCGGCTCGAGATCGACGCCGCCAGGCGCAGCGGCGGCTGGGCGGCGGCGAGCGCCATCGACGCCCTGGCGATCAAGACGGTCGGAAGTTTCTCGGGCGTAAAAATGAGCAGTTCCACGGGCGCCAACTGGACGCTGTCGAGCGCGGAACTGAACGCGGCGGGCTGCGCCGGCAAAGGCCGCGCCAAGGCCGAGGGCACCCGCCTGTGCTTCAGCGGCGGCGCCGTCGACCTGGCCGACAACATGGTATTCACCTTCAGCTTCGAAGGCAGCCCGAACCTCGCCGCGCCGCACCTGAAGGTGCACTTCGTAAACGCCGGCGGCGCCAAGGTCGGCAGCCTGTTGTCGATGGATTTCCCGTGGCAGGCCGAGACCGTTCCCGCGCCGGCCCCGGCGCCCGTGCCAACGCCTGTCCCGGCGCCTGCCGGCGACACGCAGCAAGGCGGCGGCGCAGCACAAAGCGGCAGCGGCAGCCAAGCGGTCGCGACCCAGCCCACTGCCGTGGATCCGGCGCTGCTGCCGGTGCCCACCATCCCCACCCCGGGCGGCGAGGCTGCCGACCACGGCACGACTCCCATCGCCGATACCGGCGACGATGCCTCCGGCGAGGTGCCGGAACCGCAGTCGCTGGCCATCCTCGGCGCCGGCCTGGCCGTGATGGGCCTGGTGCGCCGCCGTCGCCGCACCGCCTGAACCTCCGGCACCGCGGTGCGCGACAGCCATTGGTTAGTCGCCTAACGGAAAGGTCCATGCGGGCAGACTAGTCTGGGCTCGCGTGCTCATCCGTACGCGAGTCCGGGCCGTTCGCCGACGCGAAGGCCCGGTCCTTCAATGTCATCAAGGAGATTGAATTGAAGACCTACCTGTACAAAGCGACTGCCGCCCTCGCCCTCGCCGGCCTCGCCGTCACGGCCCAGGCCGGCTCCCTCACCTACCAGGGCGTGACCTTCACGTCGACCTGGACCGGCAACTTGCTGACCCTGGAAATCGACGCCGCCAATCGCAGCGGCGACTGGCTCGAGGCGAGTTCCATCGGCGCCCTCCAGCTCAAGGACCTGGGCAGCTTCTCCGACGTGACCCTGGTGTCGGCGCCCGGCCTGGCCACCAACTGGACGCTGTCGTCGAACGAACTGAACGCGAACGGCTGCGCCGGCGGCGCCCATGCGGGCCGCAGCCTGTGCCTGTCGGGCGAGCGGGTGGCGCTGGCGGACAACATGGTGTTCCAGTTCAGCTTCAGCGGCGGCGCCCCCGACCTGGAAGCGCCGCACCTGAAGGTGAACTTCTTCGGCGAGGGCGAGCGCAAGGTGGGCAGCCTGCTGTCGCAGACCATCGCGCCGGTGCCGGAGCCCCAGACCTACGCCATGATGCTGGGCGGCCTGGGCCTGGTGGGCTGGATGGCGCGCAGGAAGCGCAAGGCAGCGTGAACGCCTGACGCATGAAAAAACGGCGCGTGCCCTGCGGGACGCGCCGTTTTCATGTGTATGCAAGCTTGGGTTCCCGCCTGCGCGGGAACGACGGTCTTCAGGCTAACAATCGAAAACCTACATCGACTATTCACGCTGCCAGCTTCAGCACGTCGCTCCCGCGCAGGCGGGAGCCCAATGTTTGCGTGCCTGCCGGCTTACTTCGCCAGCTCCACCTGTTCGCCGAACACCAGGTTCCCGCCGCGCACCCGCACCGGAATCGTGTCCTTCGGCCCGAAGCGCCCCGACAGGATCGCCTTCGACAGCGGATTCTCGATCTGCTGCTGGATCGCGCGCTTGAGGGGCCTGGCGCCGTAGATCGGGTCGAAGCCGGCTTCCGCGATCTTCTGCAGGGCTTCGTCGTCGATGTCGAGCGTCATCTCCATCTTGGCCAGGCGTTGTTCCAGGCCCTGCAACTGGATCTTGGCGATCGCGCCGATGTTCTTCTCGTCCAGCGCGTGGAACACCACGATCTCGTCGATGCGGTTGATGAACTCGGGACGGAAGTGCCCGCGCACCTCGGCCATCACGGCCAGCTTCACCACGCCCGGCTCGTCGGTGTCCATCGACTGGATCTTGTGCGAACCCAGGTTCGAGGTCATCACGATCACGGTGTTCTTGAAGTCCACGGTGCGACCCTGGCCGTCGGTCATGCGGCCGTCGTCGAGCGCCTGCAGCAGCACGTTGAACACGTCCGGATGGGCTTTCTCGATCTCGTCCAGCAGGATCACGCTGTAGGGCTTGCGGCGCACGGCTTCGGTCAGGTAGCCGCCCTCCTCGTACCCGACGTAGCCCGGCGGCGCCCCGATCAACCTGGCGACCGAATGCTTCTCCATGAATTCGCTCATGTCGATGCGGATCAGGGATTCCTCGGTATCGAACAGGAAGGCGGCCAGCGCCTTGCACAACTCGGTCTTGCCGACGCCGGTCGGGCCCAGGAACATGAAGGAGCCGTACGGGCGGTTCGGGTCCGACAGGCCGGCGCGCGAGCGGCGGATCGCATCCGACACCGCCACGATCGCCTCGTCCTGGCCCACCACGCGCTTGTGCAGCTCGTCCTCGATATGCAACAGCTTTTCGCGCTCGCCCTGCATCATGCGCGCCACCGGGATGCCGGTCGCGCGCGCCACCACCTCGGCGATTTCCTCGGCGCCGACCTGGGTGCGCAGCAGCTTGGGTTTGTTCGCTTCTCCGTCGGTGCCGGCAGCGGCTTCCTCGGCCTTCTTCAGCTGCGCCTCGAGCTCCGGCAGGCGGCCGTACGACAGCTCGGACATGCGGCTGTAGTCGCTCTGGCGCTTGGCTTCCTCGATCTGGTGGCGGACCCGCTCGATCTCTTCCTTGATGTGCGCCGTGCCCTGCACCGCCGCTTTTTCCGACTTGAGGATCTCCTCGTAGTCGTTGTACTCGCGTTCCAGGCGCGCGATCTCCTCGCCGATCAACTCGAGGCGGCGCATCGAGGCCTCGTCGGTTTCCTTGCGCACGGCTTCGCGCTCGATCTTCAGCTGGATCAGGCGGCGCTCGAGCTTGTCCATCACTTCCGGCTTGGAGTCGATTTCGATCTTGATCTTGGACGCCGCCTCGTCGATCAGGTCGATCGCCTTGTCCGGCAGGAAGCGGTCGCTGATGTAGCGGTGCGACAGCTCGGCCGCGGCGATGATGGCCGGGTCGGTGATCTCGACCTTGTGGTGCAGCTCGTATTTCTCCTGCAGGCCGCGCAGGATGGCGATGGTCGCCTCCACGCTCGGCTCGTCCACCATGATCTTCTGGAAGCGGCGCTCCAGCGCGGCGTCCTTCTCGACGTACTTGCGGTACTCGTCCAGGGTGGTGGCGCCGACGCAGTGCAGCTCGCCGCGCGCCAGCGCGGGCTTGAGCATGTTGCCGGCGTCCATGGCGCCTTCGGCCTTGCCGGCGCCGACCATGGTGTGGATCTCGTCGATGAAGACGATGGTCTGGCCTTCGTCCTGGGCCAGTTCCTTCAGCACGCTCTTCAGGCGTTCCTCGAACTCGCCGCGGTACTTGGCGCCGGCCAGCAGTGCCGCCATGTCGAGCGAGAGCACGCGCTTGCCCTTGAGCGAATCGGGCACCTCGCCGTTGACGATGCGCTGCGCCAGGCCTTCGACAATGGCGGTCTTGCCCACGCCCGGCTCGCCGATCAGGACCGGGTTGTTCTTGGTGCGCCGCTGCAGCACCTGGATCGCGCGGCGGATCTCGTCGTCGCGGCCGATCACCGGATCGAGCCTGCCGATCCGGGCGCGTTCGGTCAGGTCGAGGGTGTATTTCTTCAGCGCCTCGCGCTGGCCTTCGGCATCCTGCGAATTCACCGGATCGCCGCCGCGCACGGCCGAAATCGCCGACTCCAGGGCCTTGCGCGCCAGGCCATGCTCGCGCGCCAGGCGGCCGGCCTCGGACTTGTCCTCGGTAAGCGCCAGCAGGACCATCTCGGAGGCCAGGAACTGGTCGCCGCGCTTCTGCGACTCGCGGTCGGCCAGGTTCAGCAGCGCCACCAGCTCGCGCGAGACCTGCACGTCGCCGCCGGTGCCCGAGACCTGGGGCAGGCGTTCCAGCGCCGACTTCAGCGAGTTGCCCAGGCCGCCGACGTTGACGCCGGCGCGCTGCAGCAGCGAACGGGCGCCGCCGTCGTCCTGGTTCAGCAGGGCGACGAGCAGGTGGACCGGATCGATGTATTGGTTATCGTTGCCGACCGCCAGGCTCTGGGCATCCGCCAGCGCTTCCTGGAGCTTGGTCGTCAATTTATCTTGCCGCATGGTATTGCTCCCTAGTGGTGTTCCTTAGTTGATTACTAACTGAGGAGCAAGATAAGGGTGTCTGTCCGCTTTTCAAGATGTGCAACGGGCGCCCCATGCGGCGCAGGGGCTTATTCCGCGTTGGGCCTGGGATCACGCACGGTGCCGAGGTCGCGTACGTTCTTCTGGACCGCCACCACGGCAAACAGGCTGAGCACAAAAGACATGGCGAAAAAACCTTTCTCGCTCGGTGACACGGTGGCGTTCCACAGGCCGATGGCCAGCAGCAGGATCGCCGCCACCAGCGCGACCCAGCACGAGCCGGTATAGATGCCGGTGACCGGCACACCCTCGCTGCGGTCGCGGACGGTCTTCTGCAGGGACACTGCCGCGAACAGGCCGAGGAGCAGGAGCGTGAAGTAGTAGCCTTTTTCGTTCAAGGCCATGTGGGCAAGCCAGAGGCCGGCCAGGTAGGCGGTAACGCCGCAAGCAAGGGCGCCCCAGGAAGCACCGACGAAGGCGGAAGTTGGAGGCTGGATCGTTTGCATGACTATTTCCTCAAGTAAATGAACTAGCGGCAAACTTAGCACGCTCTCGAAACCGTGCAATTGATCTATGCGTTGGTATCGGCAGGCGATACTGCTAGCCGCGCAGTGCGCGCCATGTGGCGAAGCCGGCCACGCAGAACAGGATCGAGCCCAGCAGGTGAAGCAGCGTGTGGCCCAACGCCCAGCCGACCTCGCCGCGCTGCAGCAGCAGCACCGATTCGCCCGAAAAACTGGAGAAGGTGGTCAGGCCGCCAAGGAAGCCGGTGATGGCGAACAGGCGCCACTCCGGCGCCAGGGCCGGGTGGGCCGAAAAAAAGGCCAGCGCCAGCCCGACCAGGTAGCCGCCGATGAGGTTGGCGGCCAGCGTGCCGAGCTGTACATAGGCATGCAGGCTGCCGAGCCAGATGCCGAGCCCCCAGCGCAGCCAGGCGCCGATCGCCGCGCCAAGTCCAACCGCCAGCCAGCTCAAGCGCGGTTCTCCGATCCTTCCCATTTACGCTTGGCCGAATCGTCGCTGGCGCGCGCGTCGACCCAGCGCGCGCCTTCCGGCGTCTGCTCTTTCTTCCAGAACGGCGCGTCGGTCTTCAGGTAGTCCATGATGAACTCGCAGGCGGCGAAGGCTTCGCCGCGGTGGGCCGAGCTGCAGGCCACCAGCACGATCTGGTCGAGCGGTTTCAATGGACCGACACGATGGATGACCAGCACGCCAAGCAGCGGCCAGCGCGCCCGGGCCTGGGCCACGATGTCGCCAAGCGCCTTTTCGGTCATGCCGGGGTAGTGCTCGAGTTCCATCTCCGATACCGCCGCGCCCTCGTTCAGGTCGCGTACGGTGCCCACGAAGGACACCACCGCGCCCACCCGGCCGTCGCCGGCGCGCAGGGCGGCCAGCTCGTGCGACAGGTCGAAGTCCGCCGTCTGCACGCGGATCTCCGTGAGCTGGGGCCGTGCCGGCGCGTTCACCGGCCGTCCTTCGCGACGCGCACCAGGAGCTGCTCGATGCGGGTCTCGGTGCGCGCGTCGAGCAGGGCCGGCAGCGCCAGCAGCTCGTGCAGGCTCCTGGCGCCGCCGCCCTGGCCCGCGCCCTGCCCCGACCGGTGGCCGGACTTGAGCGAGCTTTGCAGCACCTCGACCTGCAGCTTGAGGCGCTCGCGCGCGAACTCGGCGCCGCTGTCGATGCCGGCCGCGATCTCCAGGCGCAGCAGTTCGTGGAGCAGGCGCTCGCGGTTGGCTTCCAGCTGGCGCGCGTAGGCTGCGCGCTCGCCCTCGAGCGCGTCCAGGGCGGCCTCGAAGCGCGCATGCAGCACCGCCTCGAAACCGCCTTCGAGCGGCAGCAGCGCGTCCCAGCGTGCGCGCCAGTCGGATGGGTTGGTGTGGGCGTCGGGATTGACGATGGCGTTTTCCAGCGCCTGGATCAGGCGCAGCCTGTCGCGCACGGCGCCGGCCAGCGCCAGCCCGGCGGCGCGGCGCGCCAGGTCGGCATGGTGCTGCACCGCCGCCACCGCGGCGTGGTAGCGCTTCTCGACGCGCGCCTCGTGGGCGCGCGGCACCGGGCCGATCGCCGCCCACTCGGCGGCCGCTTCGCGCAGCAGCTTGCCGGCGGCGGCGGGGGTGGCGTCAGGCGCTGCGGCTTCCAGGCGCGCGGACACGGCTTCCTTGGCCGCCTCGTGGGCGCGCCGTTCGGCGTCCGCCGCATGGGCGTGCTCCTTGCGCTTGGCGAACAGCGCGTCGCAGGCGGCGCGGAAACGCTGCCACAAGGCCTGCTCGGCCTTGCGTTCGAGCGGCAGCGCGCGCGCATGCTCCTGCCAGCGCGCCTGCAGTTCGCGCAGGGCGTCGACGGCGTGACGCCCGTGCGGGTCGAGGGCCAGCGCTTCCTCGATCAGTTGCTCGCGCACGCTCATCTCGCCCTTGCGCTGCTCTTCCAGCGGGCGCTGGAGCGTATTGAGGGCATCGGAGAACAGGGCGTCGAGGCGCTTCTTGTCCTTGCGGTCGATCGCGCCCAGGTGGCTCCAGGCGGTGCGCAGGCGCTGCACGGTGCCGGACACGTGCTTCCAGTCGGCCTCGCCCGATTCCAGGCGCGCGATCTCGGCCTGGGCTTCCTCGACCAGGGCCTGGCCGCGCGCGGCGTTGGCGTGGCGCTCGTCGGCCAGGTGGCGGAAGTGGGCGGCGGCCGGCGCATAGGCTGTCGTGCAGGCGGCATCGAAGCGTTCCCACAGCGAGCGCGGCGCGGGACCGGACAGGCTGTCGAGCGCCTTCCAGCGTTCGCGCATGCCGCCGACCTTCTTGGCCAACTCCCCCATCGCCAGGTTCTGGGTCGATAAGACCTCGACCTGCTTGATGAGTTCTTCGCGCGAGACGTTGCCGCCCCAGCGCGCCCAGTCGGACAGCCGCTTGAGTTCGGCGCGCACATGGTTCAGGCGCTCGAGCTGGGCAGGCGTGAGCCGCATGCCCTTGTCCTTGCTTTCCTTGAGCGACTTGTCGAGTTCGGCGGCGGTGCCGAGCGAGCCCTGCTGCAAGGCCGCTTCCATGGCGTCGAGCCGGTCGAGGAAGTGCTGGTCGGCGCCCTTGTTCGGGACCTTGGGCGGCTTGGGCGCGCTTGGCGCCGCGGCCGGCTTGGCCGGTTCCGCCTTGCGCGGCTCTTGCGGCAGGCTGGCCAGCAGTTCGTCGAAGCGCCGCTGCAGTTGTGTCCCGGGACCATTCGCAGGCAATGCCGGCAGGCGCTGCCACTCCTTGCGCAGCAGCTCCGCCTTCAGTTCCGCCACCGGCTGGGCCTGCCATTGCGCGAGCGCGGCTTCGCGCGCGGCCAGCGCCGCGCGGTCCTGCTCGAGGGTGGCGAGGCTGGCGGCCAGGCGCGCCTGCTCGGTGGCGACGTCGGCCACCAGCGCACGAGGCAGCGAGGCGTGGCCTGGCGCCGCCAGGGCCGCGGCCTGCTCGCGCGAAAGCGCATCGAGGCGTTCGGCAAAAGCGGCGGGCTCGAGGCCGCTCGACTCGAGCTGGCGCAGCGCGGCCAGGCGATCGATCATGGCGCGCTGCAGCTGCACCTGGTCTTCCAGGCGCCTGCCGAGCTCGGCGCGGACGGCATCGAACTCGGGCGCCAGTTCCGGCGCCGTGATGACGGCCCATTTACGGTCGAGCTCGGCCACGTGGTTCGGCGTCAGGAGCGCGTCGCCGAGCAGTGCCCGGGCATGCGCCAGGGCTTCCTGGCCGCGCCGCAGCTCGGCATCGTGGTGGCGGATCGCGTCCAGGCGCGACTGCATCAGTTTGGCGACGCGGCGATCCAGGTTGCGCATCGCCGCATGCACGCGCTCGAGCTGGGTCCGGCTGTGGACCAGCTCGGCGGCGGCAAGGCGCAGTTCGGAGAATTCGGAGGAAAGGATGAAGGCGACGGCGGCTTCCTCGTCGCCGTTCAGGTGCTTGAGCTGTTCGGCCTGCTGCTCGCGCGGGCTGGGTGCACCGGCGGCCGCGCCCGTCGGCTGGCCCGCCGGCGCGGACTCGGGAGGGACTGCCGGGGCGCTGCCCGGCTTGTCACCGGAGGCGCCGGCCGGCTTGTCGCCACCCTGCCGCTTGAAAAGGAATTCGAACATGATGAAATCGCACTTCCAAAACCCCCATCATAGCAAAGAACCATGGCGGCGCTCGCCCGCTGCGCCAGGCGTCGCCCGCGACATGGTTCAGTGCGCCGCATAGTGCGGCAGGAACGAGGCCGCGCCTTGCTTGCCGGGATTGCCGCCCATGCCTGCTGCCGCCACCTGCCCGGCGCCATGGCCGCGGTTCTCGTTCTGCCAGGCGTCCTGGACCAGCATCTGGTTGGCGATCGCGAACCAGACTTCGCTCGGCACGTGGAGGCGCGCCAGCGGGAACAGTTCGCGTTCCTCGCGCTCCAGGCGTTCGAGCAGCAAGTTGCAGCAGCGTTCCAGGGCGGCGCCGAAATCCGGATCGTGCACCGCCGCCGCCGCATGGGCGTCGGCGCGCGCCCCGATGGCGGACAAGGTCAGGGCGTCGAGTTCCGCCAGGAGACTGGCAACCGCCTCGTCGGCCGCGCCGGCGCGGCGCAGGGCCGGCACCACGAACTTGTCGAGCTTGCGCCAGTAGCAGCTGTCGAAAGCGACCCGCAAGGCATCGCAGGCCAGCTGGACGTCGCGTGGGGTCGGCGTGCCGTGCCGCCGGCCGTCGTCCTGCCAGCGCTCCAGCAGGGACTGCAGGCCGATGCGCGCGCTGGCTTGCTCGATGGACAGAGTAACCAGCGTGTAGGTGGATGTCAGCATCTTGTCTCCTCTCAGGATAGCTTCGCCAAGGCCTGGCCTGGCGCGGGCCGCGAGTCTTGGCTGGGGAAGCTTTTTTGTCGGGGTCGGGCGGCTGCTTTTATTGTTATGGCCGGCCGCTGGGAACTCGTAGTGTAGAGAGATGCCCTTGCTCGGGCTTGAGGTGGCGCAATCCCAGACCGGTGGACATTGGAGACTTTTTACTTGTTACGATGTCAAAGGACGTTCATGGTAACGCGACGTTTCCAGGAGACTCGAAGGCCGCGACCAGCCGCCTGCCGAAGCTTTCCGGCACCGCATGAAGTACCCTTACCTGCGGGCATCCGTGCCAGCGTGCGCAGCGCTCGATGGCGCCGGCCACGTCGCCGACCAGGCGCTCGCTGAGGCGCACGCCCGGTTCGAGATGCACGCTGCGCAGTTCGAATTCACCGAGCTTGCGCTGCGCCTTGGCGTCGACCCGCCCCACCAGCGCGCCGCGGCGCAGGATCGGCAGCGTGAAGTAACCGTAGCGCCGCTTGGGCGCCGGGGTATAGCATTCGAGCCGGTAATCGAAGCCGAACAGCTCGAGCGCGCGGCGCCGGTCCCAGACGATCGGGTCGAACGGCGACAGCAGCGTGGTCAGGCGCGGCGCCAGCCGGCCCTCCATCGCCTGGCGCGCCAGCGCCGCATGCTCGGGGTGGATGTAGACCGGATCGGTCCAGCCCGCGACCCGCGCGCGCAGCAGCAGGCCCTGCTCGGCCAGCGCCGCCGGGTCGGGGTGCGGGCGCCGGGTGCGGTGATAATCGGGAATCCACGCGGCCCTGGCCAGCCCGAGCGCGCGCACCGCATGCAGCACGAAGCTGCGGCGCACCTCGTCCAGCGGCGGCATCAAGCCGTCGTGCCAGTCCGGGTGCACGCGCGCAGCCAGGTCGTAGATGCGCTGGAAGTTGTGGCGGCGCGCGATCATCAGCTCGCCGGCGGTGAACAGCGCTTCCAGCGTGCGCTTCTCGGGCTTCCATTCCCACCAGCCGCCCCCTTTGCCCTCGCTGCGCTCGAAGTCGGACGAGCGCACCGGGCCGTTTTCGCGCACGTGCGCCAGCAAGGCCGCGGCCTGCTCCGCGCGCTCGCGCATCCAGTCGGCGGAGTACTTCCAGCCCATGGCTTGCGGGTCGAGCATGCGGTGGCGGTACAGGCCGTAATCCTCGATCGGCAGGAAGCAGGCCTCGTGCGCCCAGTACTCGAACAAATGGCCTTCGGCCAGCAGTTCGTCGAGCCAGCCCGGGGCGTAGTCGCCCAGCCGGCTCCACAGCACCAGGTAGGGGCTGCGCGCAACCACGCTGATGGTATCGATCTGGAGCATGCCCATGCGCCGGATCGCCGCCAGCACGTCGGCCTTGGCGGCGCGGCGCCGGCGCGGCGCCAGCATGTCCTGCGCGGCCAGGTGCAGGGCCCGGGCGGCGCTCAGGGAAAGTTCGATATCCGGATTGATCGCGCTCATGTCCTTATTCTAATAGCAAACCAATACTACTGTAAAAAAACACAGTCTTTTCTTGGGCGACACGCGGAGTCTGCGCTATAGTGAGCGCCGACCCGACTTTCCAATATCACCATGCGGCTGCTCCATACTTCCGACTGGCACCTGGGCCAGACCCTGCACAATTTCGACCGGACCTACGAGCACGCGTGCTTCCTCGACTGGCTCGTGGAGACGCTCGCGGCCGAACGGATCGACGTGCTGCTGATCGCCGGCGACATCTTCGACAATGCCAACCCGTCGGCCGCCGCGCACCGCCAGCTGTACCGCTTCCTGCAGCAGGCGAGGAGCAAGGTGCCGCACCTGCAGGTGGTGGTCATCGCCGGCAACCACGATTCCCCGGGCCGGCTGGAAGCGCCCACGCCGCTGCTGGAAGCGCACGGCACCATCGTGGTCGGCAACGTCGCGCGCGCCGCGGACGGCAGCGTCGACCTCGAGCGCCTGCTGGTGCCGCTGCGCCGCCGCGACGGCACGGTCGGGGCCTGGT
Organism: Massilia sp.; assembly: GCF_046293535.1. NCBI lineage: Bacteria > Pseudomonadati > Pseudomonadota > Betaproteobacteria > Burkholderiales > Oxalobacteraceae > Massilia > Massilia sp. The sequence continues at coordinate 28,215 of NZ_JBKBOV010000054.1, forward strand.
GCCTGGCCGTGCCCTTCCTGCGCCCGGGCGACGTGCCGCGCATGGCCGAGGCGGCCCAGCCGGATGAGCCTGGCCACGGGCTCGACCCCTATCTGCATGGCACCGCCCTGCTCTACCGCCAGGCCTTCGCGCTGGCCCGGTCGCGCGCCAGCTCGGGCGAGGCGATCGTCGCCATGGGCCACTGCCACATGGTCGGCGGCCAGTCGTCCCAGGATTCCGAGCGCCGCATCGTGATCGGCGGCACCGAGGCCCTGCCGGCCACGATGTTCGACCCGCAAGTGGCCTACGTGGCGCTGGGTCACCTGCACCTGGCGCAGCGCGTCGGCGGCCACGAGCACCGGCGCTACTGCGGCAGCCCGCTGCCGCTGTCCTTCTCCGAAGTCGGCTACCAGCACCAGGTGCTGCGCATCGAGCTCGACGGCCCGACCACGAAGTCGGTGACGCCCTTGCCGGTCCCGCGCGCGGTGCAGTTGCTGCGCGTACCAAGCCAGCCGGCGCCGATCGACGAGGTGCTGGCGGCGCTGGAAGCGCTCGACCTGCCCGACGCCCCGCCGCAGCAGCAGCCCTTCCTCGAAGTGCGCGTGCTGCTCGACGGTCCCGAACCGGGCCTGCGGACGCGGGTCGAAGCGGCCCTGTCCGGCAAGCCGGTACGCCTGGCCAAGATCGAACCGACGCGCCGCCACGCCGCACCCGACAGCGTCGAACAAGCCCTGAGCCTCGACCAACTGGCCCAGCTGCAGCCGGACGACATCTTCCGCCGCCTGTGGGCGCAGCGCTACGGCGACGATGCGCCGCCCGAGCAGCTGGCCGCGTTTGCCGAGCTCACCACTGCCCTGGGGGGAGACGCGGCATGAGGATCCTGCGCATCAGCGGCAAGAACCTGGCCTCGCTGGCCGGCGAGTTCCTGGTCGACTTCGAGGCCGAACCGCTCGCCTCGAGCGGCCTGTTCGCCATCAGTGGCCCTACCGGCGCCGGTAAAAGCACCCTGCTCGACGCCCTCTGCCTGGCGCTGTACGACGCCACCCCGCGCCTGCTCAAGCGCGCCGGCAGCCAGTTGCCCGACGTCGGCGGCGACACCGTCTCGGCGCTCGACCCGCGCACCCTGCTGCGGCGCGGCGCCGCCGAAGCCTGGGCCGAGGTCGACTTCGCCGGCAACGACGACATCCGCTACCGCGCGCGCTGGAGCGTGCGCCGCGCCTACGGCAAGCCGAGCGGCGCGCTGCAGCCCTCCAAGATGAGCCTGCACCGCTTGCCTGAACTCGCGCCGCTGGGCGGCACCAAGACCGAGGTCGCGCTCGAGATCGTCCAGCGCATCGGCCTGTCCTTCGAACAGTTTACGCGCGCCGTGCTGCTGGCCCAGAACGAGTTCTCGGCCTTCCTCAAGACCGACGAGAACGAACGCGGCGAATTGCTCGAAACCCTGACCGGCACCACGGTCTACAGCGACATTTCGCGGCGCGCCTTCGAACGCTACCGGGCCGAGCAGGAACACACCCGCACCCTGTCCGCCAAGCTGGCCAACCAGGCCCCGCTTGCGCCCGACGAACGCGAGCGGCTCGAAGCCGAGCGCGTCAACGCCGAACTGGCGCTGGAAGCGGTCGATGCGCGCCGCGCCGCCCTCGAAGGCGAGCTGCGCTGGCACCAGGAAGCCGCCAAGCTGGCCCAGAGCGAAGCCCAGGCCGTCGAGGCGCTGGCAGGCGCGCAGGCCGCGCAGCAGGAGGCGGCCGGGCGGCGCCGGCGCCTGGCCACCCTCGACGCGCTGCAGCCGGCCCGCCCGCTGGTGGCGGAAGTCCAGCGCCTGCAGGAAGAACACAAGGCGGCGGCCGAGTCGACCGCCAGGCTCGAAAGCGCGCTGGCGACGGCGCTCGAAGCGCGGCGCCAGGCGGTGCTCGACGTCGACGCCGCCATCGCCGCCGCCGACGCCGCCGAGGGCGCGGTGCGCTCCGCGGCGCCCCGGCTCGACGCGGCCAAGGCGCTGGACGCCGCCATCGCCGCGCTCGCACCCGCGCATGCCCAGGCAGCCGGCGCACTGGAAGCCGCCCGGGCCGAGGCGCGCCAGGCGCGCGCCAGCCAC